>NZ_JBWKXF010000003.1:0-107374 GCF_059422645.1 Pseudomonas sp. GW821-FHT01C01
GCGGCGTTGCTGGCTTCGATCAGGCGCTGGCGGGCGTCGTAGCGGTAAGTCACCAGGGTCTGCTCGGTGCGCCAGGCATGCGCCGCGGGGCCACGGCGCTGAAACACCTGATAGTCGATGGCCACCAGGTGCTGGTGCTCGTAACGCAGCAACAGGGCGCGGTCGGCGCCGTTGTCCAGGCGCTGGATGCGGTCGAAATGATCGCGCTGCACGCTCAGCCGGTTGCCGTAGGCGTCGCTGATCGCTGTGAGGCGGCCGTCTCGGAAGTGGTAAAAGCGTGGGGTGTCGCCGGCCAGGGCGAGGATCAGTTCGTCCGGTTCCTCCCCCAGGTAAATCGCCGCCCGCGACAGGCTGTTGTGGATCACCGGGCGCGCCGCGGTCGGTCGCGGAAACGGCGTGCGGCGGTTTTCGTGATCGACCCAGATCACCTGCTCGCCGTCGAGTTCCAGGCGCTGCGACAGCGAATGGCTCCAGCCGAAACCCAGGCCACTGTCGAGCTCGACGGCGCTGGTGCGGTACAGGCGAGTGAAGTCGAACGGCAGGATGCCGTCGAGCGTGCCGTCGGTCAGGGTCAGCAGCTCTTCGCCGGTGACCATCGACACCGGGCATTTATTCGTCGCCGTGCGCTCGACGGTGTCGGCGCTGTCGCCGTTGGGGTTTTTCGCCTGACTCGAAACGTCTTCCCGATGTTCATGCCTGCCGAGACGGGTACTGGCGCCGGACTTTTTTCGAGCGATGGCCACCGGGTTTTGTACCTGTACAACCGGTGTGTCCGTTGCGCTGATCAGCAATGGAACCGCAGGTGCAGGTTTCAGCGGTGCATTGCGGGCACTGACCATCAACGGCTTGAGCGCGCCAGCGTGAGTGCTCAGGTCGGAACGAGTCGTCAGTTCGGCCAGTCGCAGACTGGCTGCTGCCAACCAGCGGCGTGCGCGTGCGGATTTGATCCTGTTCAGCACTTTGGCGCTCAAGCCAAGTTTCAGGCCCGCTGGCCCGGTCAGGCAGGCCAGCAGGAAGCCGATCAGGATCTCCGTACGTATTTGCGCCACGACTTCTGCGATGTACTGCGGCGGCAACATCTTCAGCCAACTGGTGAAGGCGGCCAGGTAGATGAACATCAGCGGCTCGTCGCCGAGCACCAGCAACAGATTGGCGATGGCCTCGGAGGACGCGTTCAACAACGTCGCCAGTTCTGCTTCGGTCAGGTACTCAAGGAGTTTTTCGCTGTTGGCTTGCAGGTCCGCGACCAGCGCATAGACCTGCTTTATGTCATCCCACAATCCATGCAGCGATTTCTCGAAACCATGCCAGTCGGCCCGCTGCAACGTGCGGTAGCGCTCTTTGAAATCCGCCCCGGTAAACTCTGCCCACAAAGGTTGGAATTCCGTCTCCCATTCGTTGCGCAACCAGCCTTCCAGGTCGCCGACTACGTCCTGATAGGAGTCGTAAAGCGCTTTGACGTGAGCCGCAGAAACGTTGGGGTAGAAGGTGATGCGATGGCGTTGGCCGCGCCAGCAATCGGGGATTTCAAGGATGCCGCTGGGGCCGATGGTTGCGTGAACAGGCGCGCCATACTGCGGTTCACCTTGACCTTCATTGAGCAACGGTTCGATCTTCACCGGTGTGTTGCCGATTGGCACGAAACGCGCGGCTTCGAACATATGCACCAGTGTCAAGGGACCGCTGGCGGGGCATGTGGCGACGGTCGAGCTGACGGGCGTGGTGGAGTGTTTCGGTGCGCTGAGCCGGACTTCGTTGCCGACCGTGAACACCTGCTCGACCTCCAGCATCCGGCCGGTCCAGAAGCTCTCAGCCCAAGCTTCGTAATCGTTGAGGCAGAGACGAAAATCCCCGAGCAACGCTTCGAAATCCGGTTGCTCGGGGTTCATGGCCGCGACCACCAACAGGCCGATGGTGTTGTTCAGGGCCAAAACCTTTTGGAGATCGAACATTTGCAGTCTTTCGCTTGGCGGAATGTGGAGCGCGAAACTCTGCGGGGGATCTGCAAGGAAAGAAGTCGGGAAAGGTGGCGTTTGGTGTAGGGCAATTCGCTAAATCACGGAGAGCCATTCGGCGTGGATCGGGATTTCATCGTTGCTCTATGCCAGCGGCGCTCGCTATGCTGCTGAATCCTTTAATCCATCCGGGCATTGGCCGCACGCGGGGCGCCCGGGATGCCTTAGAAAACGGATCAGATGCGATGAATGCACCACTGAAAGCATTCGGCCCGATCAAGGCCGTGATTTTCGATATGGACGGCTTGTTGCTGGACACCGAGGGCATCTACACCGAAGTCACGTCCATCATTGCCGCGCGTTACGGCCGAACGTTCGACTGGAGCATCAAGCAGAACATCATTGGCCGGGGCGCAGGGGATCTGGCCCGCTATGTGGTTGAAGCGCTCGACCTGCCGATTACCGCCGAAGAGTTTCTGGTGATCCGCGAGCCGTTGATGCGCGAGCGTTTTCCTACAGCGCAAGCGATGCCTGGCGCACAGGAGCTGGTACGGCACCTGAAGGCCAACAACATTCCCATTGCCGTGGGTACCAGTTCTTCGAGCCAGTCGTTCGGTCAGAAAACCACCTTGCATCGCGACTGGTTCGCCTTGTTCGACTTCATCGTCACCGCCGATGACCCCGAAGTGGGTGCGGCCAAGCCGGCTCCGGACATTTTCCTGACGGCGGCGCGGCGTCTGGGAGTTGCGCCCGAAGATTGCCTGGTGTTCGAGGATTCCCCCTTTGGTGTCACCGCGGCGAAAGCGGCGGGGATGACGGCAATTGCGATTCCGGATGCGGCAATGGCCGACGCAAAGTACGCACACGCGGATGGCATTCTTCGTACGTTGACGGCTTTCGAGCCGGGCGTTTTTGGTTTGCCTGTGCTTGAGTGGGCCTGACAAAAGAAAGTGTGGGAGCGGGCTTGCTCGCGAAGACGGTGAATCAGACGACATCAATGTTGCCTGACACACTGTCTTCGCGAGCAAGCCCGCTCCCACATTTGCTTTGCGTTTATCGCATCAGGCGCCGAAACCACCGTCGATGGTCAGGCTGGCCCCTGTGATGTAGCCGGCTTCAGGGCTGACGAGGTAGGCGACGAAGCTGGCGATTTCTTCGGCCTTGCCGTAACGGCCCACGGCCATCAACGGAATCAGGCTTTGCGCAAAGTCACCGTGGGCCGGGTTCATGTCGGTGTCGACCGGACCCGGTTGCACGTTATTGATGGTGATGCCTTGCGGGCCGAGATCACGGGCCAGGCCTTTGGTCAGGCCGACCAGCGCCGACTTGCTCATGGCGTACGGGCCGCCACCGGCAAAGGGCATGCGATCGGCGTTGGTGCTGCCGATGTTGATGATGCGACCGCCTTCGGTCATGTATTTGGCGGCGGCCTGGGTGGCAATGAACACGCTGCGTACGTTGATGGCCAGGGTCTGGTCGAAGTCTTCGAGTTTGAAGTCGGCTAGCGGTGCGACGGCCAGTACGCCAGCATTGTTGACCAGGATATCCAGGCGACCGAACGCTTCTACCGTAGCGGACACGGCACCGCGAATGGCATCGGCGTCGGCGCTGTCGGCCTTGATGGCCAGGGCCTTGCCGCCCTTGGCGGTGATGCTGTCTTGCAGTTCTTCAGCCTTGGCCGTCGAGCTGACATAAGTGAAGGCAACGGTCGCGCCTTCAGCAGCCAGGCGCTTGACGATGGCTGCGCCGATGCCGCGGGAACCACCTTGAATCAATGCCACTTTGCCGCTGAGGTTCTGAGTAGTCATGTCGATCTCCAAGTCCCGAGGCGAGATGTCCCGGTTGATGGAGCCTAGTATCGATTCAGGATTACATGCTGTGTAGACCATAATTGCGATAGTCTGTGTAAACCAAAAGTTTATAGTGGCGCCTATGGAAACCTTCAGCAGTATCGAATGCTTTGTGCGCAGTGCCGAGGTCGGCAGCTTTGCTGAAGCGGCGCGGCGCTTGAGCCTGACGCCGGCGGCGGTGGGTAAGAGCGTTGCCAAGCTTGAGGCGCGCCTGGGTGTCAGATTGTTCCAGCGCAGCACCCGCAGTCTGACGCTGACGGAGGCCGGTCAGTTGTTTCTCGGCGAAGTCAGCACCAGCCTGCACACGATCCAGAATGCCGTGGCCAATCTCGCCAGCGCCGGAGGGCAGCCGGCGGGTACCTTGAAAGTCAGTATGGGGACGGTATTCGGCTGCTTGTACATTGTGCCGATGCTCGGCGAGTTTTTGCGACGATTCCCGGCGATCAACCCGGACTGGCACTTCGATAACCGTCAGGTCGATCTGATCGGGCAGGGGTTCGACGCGGCAATCGGCGGCGGCTTCGAGCTGCCCCAAGGCGTGGTTGCGCGCAGGTTGAGCCCGGCGCATCGGGTGTTGGTGGCTTCGAAAGATTACCTGGAGGCACATGCGTCGATCTCCGGGCCGGAGGATCTCAAGCACCATGACGGGATTCTGATCCGCTCGCCGCAAACCGGTCGGGTGCGCTCCTGGCAATTGACCCATCGCAATCAGCAACACAGCCCGTTGACGCTCAAGGCGCGGATGACCATGAGCGATTCCGAGGCGGCCTGCGCCACGGCAGCGCAGGGCCTGGGCATTGCGCTGGTGAGCATGCCGTTTGCGGTGGGCTATCTGGAGACGGGCCGGTTGCAGCGGGTGTTGCCGGACTGGTACATCGACGACGGCTACACCTCCATCTATTACGCCGAACACAAACTGCTGCCCGGCAAGACCCGGGCATTTGTCGATTTCATCATTGAACAGTTTGCCGAGCGGGGCTTGGGGCAGAGGTTTAGTGCGGTTTGAGCCAGGTTTTAGACCGAGTTGCCCCCTTCGCGAGCAAGCCCGCTCCCACATTTGATCTGTTGTGAATGCAAAAAAATGTTCACTGGAGATCCAGTGTGGGAGCGGGCTTGCTCGCGAAGGCTGCGCCTCGGTCAACAGTTGCGAACTCAGCGGGCAAACCGCCCCGGCCAGCCAATGATGTTTTTCGGCCGTGGCGTCGCATACGTCCGCACTTTCGATGTCGACAGCCCCAACCTTACCAGGGACTCGGCAATGGTCACCGCCGCCGTCACACCGTCCACCACCGGTACGCCGGTACGCCGGCGAATCTGCTCGTCCAGCCCGGCCATGCCGCCGCAGCCCAGGCAAATCACTTCGGCCTTGTCCTGAGTCACCGCCAGCTCGGCCTGATGCACGATGGCCTCCAGTGCGCGCTGCGGTTCGTGTTCCAGTTCCAGCACTGCCAAACCACTGGCCCGCACTGAGGCACAACGGTCCCAGAGGCCGGAGAGCTTGAGGCGATCTTCGATCAGCGGCACGGTGCGGTCGAGGGTGGTGACCACGGAATAGGCGTGACCGAGAAACATCGCCGTGCTGGCGGCAGCATCGGTGATATCCACCACCGGTACGTTGAGCAGTTCCTGCAAGCCTTCGCGGCCGTGCTCGCCGTAGCCGGCCTGGATCACCGCGTCGAAGGGTTGGTCGTAGGACATCACCCGATCCATGACCGCGATGGCCGCCAGGTAACTTTCGAAATTGCCTTCAATGGAGTCGGCGCCGAAGTGCGGGGTGAGGCCGACGATTTCCGTGCTGGGTGAAGCCACGGCCTGCGCCGAGCGGGCGATGGCCTGGGTGATGGATTCGGTGGTGTTGACGTTGACCACGAGAATGCGCATGGGGAGTCCTTATTGCAGAGGGTTCTGCGGCCCGACAACGTCGGGCCGCGACAGGATCAGTGGCTGACGTTGTCGACCGCGATGGCTTCGCCGCTGATATCGGCGTAGTGCGGTTGGCGCTTGGCAATGATCAGGTAGAGCATCCCGGCGATGCCCGCACCAATCAGCCAGGAGAACGGCGATACGCTGTGGAATCCGGGCACCAGCGCCAGGACGATGGCGATCAGGGCAGCGGGAATGAACGCCGCCACGGCGCGCAAATTGACGCCGTGGCTGTAGTAATACGCGCCGTTCGGGTCTTCGCTGTACAACTGCGGCACGTTGACCTGGCCTTTGCGTACCAGCCAGTAGTCGACCATGATCACGCCGTACAACGGGCCGAGCAGGGCACCGAGGCCGGACAGGAAATACACGATCACCAGCGGACTGTTGTAGAGGTTCCACGGCAGGATCAGCACGGCGATGGTCGCGCTGATCAAGCCGGCACGGCGGAATGTCAGGTACTTGGGCGCCAGGTTGCTGAGTACGAACGCCGGGGCAACGAAGTTGGCCATGATGTTCACCGCCACGGTGACGATCAGGAACGCCAGGCAACCGAGCACCAGGAAGAACGTGTTGGGGATCGAGGCGATGATTTCGGTCGGGCTTTCGATGATCCGGCCATTGATCTGGAATTGCGCGCCGCACAGCAGGACGGTGATGCTGGCGAACACCAGAATATTTACCGGCAAGCCCCAGAAATTTCCGACTTTGATGGTTTTACGGCATGGCGAAGAACGGGCGAAGTCGCAGAAGTTGAGGATCAACGTGCCATAGATCGCCAGCCACAGTGCGCCACCGGCAAAGATGTTGCGCCACATTTCGGACCCGGTCAGTGGCTCACGGATCGACCAGGCGATAGTCGCATCGGCCTGGGTGTACATCCAAGCAGCGAGGGCGGCGACGGTCAGCAGAATCACCGGGCCGGCAAACGCCTCGTAGCGCCGCACCATTTCCATGCCATAGGCAAGGATCGCCAGTTGCACGAACCAGATTGCCACGAAACACACCCAACCCAGGGTCGACAGGCCGAGGATCGAGTTGTGGTCGTAGTCGGCGAACGCGGGATGGACCGCTGTCAACAATACGCGAAACACCACCGAGGCCAGGTACGTCTGAATACCGAACCAGGCGATGGCGATAACAGCGCGGATCAATGCAGGAATTTGCGCACCATGGATGCCGAAACTGATGCGGCTGATGACCGGAAACGGCACCCCGGTCTTCTGTCCCATGTAGCCGGACAGGTTCATGAAGCAATACACCAGCGCCGCACCGATCCCCAGGGACAACAGGATCTGCCAGCCGCCCAGGCCAAGGGCATACAGGCCGATGGCAAACGAGTAGTTGGCAATGTTGTGAACGTCGTTGGTCCACAGGGCAAAGATGCTGTAGCGGCCCCAGCGCCGACCTTCGGCCTTGGTCGGCGCCAGGTCTTTGTTGTGCAGTCGGGGACTGAGTACGACGGGGGAGTGATGGGCTTGGCTGTCGCTCGTGTGGGTGGAAAGGGGGGAGGGTAGATCCAGCGCGATATTGTTATTGGAGAGACTAGTACGCATTCCGGCAGGCTCCTGATGCTCGACGCCGCGATGACTGTGCATGAGCGTTGGCTCGACAAATCTTCGTCGCGGGTAGCGAATATCATTGGTTACGGGGCATCTGCAGCCTGTACGGGATAGGGCGCTTCAGGCTTGCGGATCTAAAGTGTGTGTATGTTTTGAATTTATTGTATACAAAACATGTATGCACTTAAGCCAAATCCATGCCAGTCGCGATTCTATAAAAAACAGTGCTCATTTCGTTTTGTTATCTGAAATAGATAACTGATTGAAAAACAGAAAATTTAAATTGACCGGTTGAACAGGTATTTATTTTTTGAGAGGGATTCGGGCGAGGCGGTGGGAAAGGAGATGTAACTTTTTGGGGCGCAGAAACTAAAAGTGCACACACGAATGGCACCTATGGTGACGTTCGTGTGTACACATTTATTGTGGATTGACGCTAACCAGTGTGGGAGCGGGCTTGCTCGCGAAGGCGGTGTATCAGTCAGTAAATGTATCGACTGACACGACGCTTTCGCGAGCAAGCCCGCTCCCACAGGGGGTATTTCACAAGGCTTGGGATCAGGCTTTCGACTTGCTGATGATATTCCCGGCATGCAACCCGCATTCTTTCTGCGTCGCTTCTTCCCACCACCAGCGGCCTTCACGCTCATGCTGGTTCGGCAGTACCGGGCGAGTGCAGGGCTCGCAGCCGATGCTGATAAAACCCCGTTCGTGCAGGCTGTTGTAAGGCAGTTCCAGCATGCGGATGTAACCCCAGATCTCTTCGCTGGTCATCTGCGCCAGCGGGTTGAACTTGTACAGGGTGCGTTCCGGGGTGGAGAACGCGGTGTCGATTTCCATCACCGCGACGGCGCTGCGGGTGCCGGGGCTCTGGTCCCGACGCTGGCCGGTGGCCCAGGCTTTCACGCCTGACAGCTTGCGGCGCAGCGGTTCGATCTTGCGGATGCCGCAGCATTCGCCATGGCCGTCCTTGTAGAAGCTGAACAGGCCTTTTTCCTTCACGAACGGTTCAAGTTTGGTGTAGTCCGGCGACACCAGTTCGATGTCGATCTTGTAGTGCTCGCGCACCTGATCGATGAAGCGGTAGGTCTCGGGGTGCAAGCGACCGGTGTCGAGGCTGAACACCTTGACGTTCTTGTTCAGCTTCCAGGCCATGTCCACCAGCACCACATCCTCGGCACCGCTGAAAGATATCCACAGCTCATCGCCGAACTCGGCAAACGCGAGTTTCAGGATGTCCTGGGCGGATTTGTTGGCATAGGTCGTGGCGAGTTCCACGACGTCGAACGTTGGGCTCATCAGGGCGGCTTCCTACAGGTCGGTGGCGCTGGGCGCTCTATATGGGTCGATGGTAACAAAAAGCTGCACGGGTCGGGGCATCCTCTGCGTTGCGCAGGCAGGCCCGAGTCGCTAGAGTTCGGCAGTCTTTTTGCTCGCTCGACTCAATAATCAATACAAATGGGAGTGTCTTGTGGAAATTGCCTGTCTGGATCTTGAAGGTGTGCTGGTCCCGGAAATCTGGATCGCCTTCGCCGAAAAAACCGGAATCGAATCCCTCAGGGCCACCACCCGGGACATTCCCGACTATGACGTGCTGATGAAGCAACGCCTGCGGATACTCGACGAGCACGGCCTGAAGCTCTCCGACATTCAAGAAGTGATCGCCACGCTCAAGCCGCTGGACGGCGCCATCGAGTTCGTCGACTGGCTACGCGAGCGCTTCCAGGTAGTGATCCTGTCGGACACCTTTTATGAGTTCTCCCAGCCGCTGATGCGTCAGCTGGGCTTCCCGACCTTGCTCTGCCATCGTCTGATTACTGACGACAGTGGGCGAGTCACTGGCTACCAACTGCGTCAGAAAGATCCCAAGCGTCAGTCGGTCCTGGCCTTCAAGAGCCTCTACTACCGGGTGATCGCGGCGGGGGATTCCTACAACGACACCACGATGCTGGGCGAAGCCGATGCCGGGATTCTGTTCCATGCGCCGGATAACGTGATCGCCGAGTTCCCGCAGTTCCCGGCGGTGCACACGTTTGAAGCGTTGAAGCAGGAGTTCATCAAGGCTTCGAACCGGACCTTGAGCCTGTAAGCACATTTCCTGTAGGAGCGAGCTTGCTCGCGATGGTCGTCAACGATAACGCGGCAAGACTGACACCCCGCGGCGTTTTCAGGTTCATCGCGAGCAAGCTCGCTCCTACAGGGGCGGGTGTGGTGTCAGAGGTTTTGCAGCGTATCGAGCAGCACCTTCACCTTGGTGATCGATTCCTGATATTCGGCCTGCCACTCGGAATCCGCGACAATCCCGCCACCGCCCCAGCAACACACCTGCCCCTCCTTGACCAGCAAACTACGGATGGCGATGGAGCTGTCCATTTCGCCGCGCACGTCCAGGTACACCAATGAACCGCAATACAGTCCGCGTCGGGTCGGTTCCAGCTCATCAATGATCTGCATGGCGCGAATCTTTGGTGCGCCGGTAATCGAGCCACCCGGGAAGCTGCCGGCGATCAGGTCCAGGGCATCGCGGTCGTCCGCCAGTTCACCGGTGACGCTGCTCACCAGGTGATGCACGTTCGGATAGCTTTCCAGGCTGAACAATTCCGGCACCCGTACCGAACCGGTACGGCAGGTCCGACCGAGGTCATTGCGCAGCAGATCGACAATCATCAGGTTTTCCGCGCGATCCTTGGGGCTGGCCAGCAATTCGGCGGCGTTCGCGGCGTCTTGCTCAGGCGTCAGGCCCCGAGGTCGAGTGCCCTTGATCGGGCGGGTTTCCACGTGGCCCTGGCTGACTTTGACAAAGCGTTCCGGCGACAGGCTGAGTACGGCAGCGCCGTCAGGCAAGCTCTGGAAACCGGAGAAAGGCGTGGGGCACGCTGCGCGCAGTGCGCAGTAAGCGGCCCACGAATCACCCTGGCAGGGCGCGCGAAACCGTTGGGCGAAATTGACCTGATAGCAGTCACCGGCCTGAATGTATTGCTGGATGCGCTCGATTGCCTGTCGGTACTCGTCAGCGCTCAAGTCGGCAGTCATCGGGGTGAGCAGTTTGAAGGGCGCGTCCACTTCCGCTGCAGGCTGGCTGAACAGGTCGGTCAGGCGCTGACGCTCACTGTCCGGCAGAGTCGGGTGGAACACCAATTGACTGGTCAGCGAATGGTGATCGCTGATCAATGCCCAGCCGTACAAGCCGAAACGTGCGTCAGGCAGTTGCAGGTCGTCCCGAGCCTGGCTCGGCAGGCGCTCCAGATGTCGGCCGAAATCGTAGCTCAGATAGCCGATCAATCCACCGGCAAACGGCAACTCGTAGGGCGCCGGCAGAGCAGCTTCGCCCAGGCGTGTCAGGTTTTCGCGCAGGCGTCGCAGGAAATCGTCGCCACTTTCGTCGGGCGATACCGCCAGTTGTTCCAGCGGCCAGGCGCTGAGCAGGTCATAGCGACCGCGGTCCGCGCCGGGGCGACCGCTGTCGAGCAGCACGGCGCCGGGGGCATGACGAATCGCCGCGAAGTACTCGGCGGGGTTGGCACGATAGGGCAGCGGGTGTACGGAGCAGGTCAACATGGGTGGGGGAGATCAGCCATCGAGGCGGGGTGGCGATTGTAGTCCCCTCGGAGAATTGCTCCTAGAGGGGGATGTAGTTGTAGGAGCGAGCTTGCTCGCGATGGACGTGAACGAAGACGGGGGTTGCCTGGATAATCGCGGCGCCCTGAAATCCATCGCGAGCAAGCTCGCTCCCACAGGAGAAGGGCCTCAACCCTCGACCGCAGGAATATGCCCAAACATTTCTTGAACAAACGCCACGCGTTCCCCGACGGTTTCAGTCACGCCACGAGCCTTCAGGTCTTCCAGTCGCGCTTCCACCGCATGAGTACGCCTCGTCAGGCCGCAGTCATTGGCAATCTGGATATTCAGCCCTGGCCGGGCATTGAGCTCAAGAATCAGCGGGCCTTTGTCCTGGTCCAGGACCATGTCGACACCGATGTAGCCCAGCCCGCACAACTCATAACAGCCAGCGGCGAGTTTCATGAAACCGTCCCAGTAGGGCAGTTGCACACCGTCCACGGCGTTGGTGGTGTCCGGGTGTTTGTTGATGATGTTGTTCAGCCAGGTGCCACGCAGCGTCAGCCCCGTGGCGAGGTCGACACCGACGCCGATGGCGCCCTGGTGCAGGTTGGCCTTGCCGTTGGACTGGCGGGTCGGCAAGCGCAACATGGCCATGACCGGGTATCCCATCAGTACGATGATGCGGATGTCCGGCACGCCTTCGTAACTGATGCTCTTGAAGATCTGGTCCGGGGTCACGCGGTACTCGATCAGCGCCCGGTCACGGTGGCCGCCGAGGGAGTACAAGCCGGTCAGGATGCTGGAAATCTGGTGTTCGATTTCCTCGTGGCTGATGATCTTGCCGGACACCGTGCGGTAACGACCCTCGAAGCGGTCGGCGATCACCAGAATGCCGTCGCCACCAGCGCCCTGCGCCGGTTTGATCACGAAGTCACTGCGTCCGCCGATGATCTCCTCGAGATTATCGATTTCCTTTTCGGTGGAGATCACGCCATACAGCTCGGGTACATGGATGCCGGCAGCGATGGCGCGCTCCTTGGTGATGATCTTGTCATCGACGATCGGGTACAGGCTGCGCTTGTTGTACTTGAGCACGTAGTCCGCGTTGCGCCGATTGATCCCCATGATGCCCTGGGCTTCCAGGGCCTTCCAGGTCTTCCAGAAGCCGAACATCAGGCGTCAGCCTTTTTCAGGAAGGCCTTGAAACGCACCAGTTCGGTCAGGCGATAACCGCGATAACGACCCATGGCCAGCATGAAGGCCACCAGGATCAGCAGGATCGCCGGGAAGGTGAACACGAAGTACACCAGTTCCGGCACGGTCATGATCAGGTGCGCCAGGGACGCGGCGAACAGCGTGCCGATCGCCACTTTCATGGCATGGCCACCGCCGCGTTCTTCCCAGGTGATCGACAGGCGTTCGATGGTCATGGTCAGGATCACCATCGGGAACAGCGCCACCGACAAGCCGCGCTCCAGGCCGAGTTTATGGCTGAACAGGCTGATCGCCGCAATCAACACCACCACGAACGTCAGCACCACCGACAGCCTCGGCAGCATTTGCAGTTTCAGGTGTTCGAGGTAGGAGCGCAGTGACAGGCCCAGCGCCGTGATGATGGTGAACAGCGCGATACCGAAGCCGAGCTGGGTTTCGCGGAAGGCCAGGGCGATCAGCACCGGGGTGAAGGTACCCAGGGTCTGGATGCCAATCAGGTTGCGCAGGATCAGGATCACCAGCACGCCGATCGGGATCATCACCATGATCATGAAGGTCCGCTGGGTTTCCAGCGGCAGGCCGTACAGCGAGTATTCGAGGAAGTTGGCGTCAGTGTTTTCGTCGGTCAGCTTGGCGAGGCGAATGGCGTTCATTTCGCTGTTGTTCAGGCTGAAGGTCACGTTGGCTTTCTTGCCGCCATCGACGGTGATCAGGTTTTCGTCGCCGGTCCACCACTGCAGGCGGTCGGTCGGCAGGCCCTGTTCACCGGTTTCCGGGTTGAAATACAGCCAGTCGGTGCCGTTGAAACTGCGCAGCCACAGTTCCGGCATTTGCGGTTGGTCGGCCACCAGGCGGATGGTGTGGACTTTTTCGATCGGGACGTGGGCGATGGACAGCAACAACTCGACGATTTTCGCCTTGTGCGCGGTGGATGGATCACCGGCCAGCAGCAGTTTCACGTTGTCGTCATTGAGGTTGTTGACCCGCTTGATGGCTTCGCCGACGAAGGTTTCGACGTCGGCCGAGTGTTGGCGAATCGGTGCAAGCAGGGCTTCGGCGGCGATTTTTTCCGGGCCTTCGATGGCCATGCTGTCGCGGAAGGTCGGGCCTTTGATCTTGGCTTTTTCGCCGGAGTAACGCTTGGTCAGCACGAGGCGGTAATACAGCGTCTGATTGCCTTTGGCCCGGCGTGCCGACCAGGTGACCTTGCGATTGCCGTCGACCCGGTTCACGGCCACGCCGTAGTTATTGGAGATGAAGCTCTCGTTGAGACTGACGAAGTCGCGGCTCAGCGGCGGCACGAACATCTGGATCTTGACCGGGTCCTTGGCACTGGCGACGAACTCGACTTTGGCGTCGATGTTCCACAGGTCGTCAGTGGCGTCTTCGGTCACGGGGATGCCCAGTACGAAGATCTGATAGGCCGTAACTGAAATACCCAGCACCACCAGGATGGCGATCAGCAGTTTCAGATGAAGGGTAAGAGAGCGCATTTGAATTACTCGGCGGTATGAGCGTCGGTGGTGCAGGCGGGTTTGCCAGCAGCATATTTAAGGCTGGGGTCAACCAGTGCATCGAAGCGTTTGAGCGCTTCGGAGCCAATCAGTAACGGGTATTGGAAGGCGCTGCGGTCGGTGAGGTTCACTTCGATGCTGCGCAGGGCCGAGCCCATGCAGATGTCCAGTTCGATCACCGGGCGGGCGGTGTACTTCTTGCCTTCCTCGGGGTCGTAGTCACCGGCCCGGCGCTTGATCTTGCTGACACGGGCCAGCGGGCGTTCGATCGGGTGCGAATGGGCGGTGTCAATGGCCAGGTAAAAACGCACCCACGACTCGCCGTTGCGTTTGAAGCGTTTGATATCCCGCGCACTCAGGGAAGCGGTTTTCGCCCCGGTGTCGAGCTTGGCGGCCACTTCCAGATCGATGCCATTGAGCGATGCGTACTCATTAAGGCCATACACGGTCTTTTCCCCGGCCATTACGAATCCGGGCAGGCATAGGAAAAAAAGGAAGGTGGGGAAGGGCTTGAGTCTCATAAATCCTGATGCGCAGCGGTCCGACTTGATTCAAGGCCCTGGCATCGCTGCGCAAGCTCCCTCGTATGCCTATCAAGGTTTTATGACAGGCAGTGCAGATGTGACAAACAAATGCGGGCGGCATTCTAGCACGGTGGTCTGATGGCGCCAGCGCTGGCCGGTGGCTATAAATAGATGGGTTGCTTCGTTATGGTGCAGCCGGTTATCAGAAGATTGTCGACAATATCGATTTAACCTTTGACTGTGTCGCCTGTATTCGTTAGTTTTTGCGGCATTGGCTCACAAGGTGTCGACAATATGCTGGATCAACTCGATCCCCCGGTTTTAGCGCAAGACGATACGGAAACCCTGTCCGAGAACGTCTTCCGACGCATTCAGGCGGCTATCGTCAAAGGCGAGATCGCGCCGGGAAGCAAAATTTCCGAGCCGGAACTGGCGCGCACCTACGGCATCAGCCGTGGCCCGCTGCGCGAGGCCATCCACCGTCTGGAGGGCCAGCGCCTGCTGGTTCGCATACCGCATGTCGGCGCGCGGGTGGTGTCGCTCAATCATGCTGAGCTGCTTGAGCTTTATGAAATCCGCGAATCCCTGGAAGGCATGGCCTGTCGCCTGGCCGCCGAGCGCATGAGCCTCGAAGAAATCGACGAGCTGCGTCGGGTCCTGGAAACCCATGAGCGTGATGAGGCATTCCAGGCAGGTCGGGGCTACTACCAGCAGGAAGGCGATTTCGACTTCCATTACCGAATCATCCAGGGCAGCGGCAACCGCACGCTGACCCAAATGCTCTGCGGCGAGCTCTATCAACTGGTGCGCATGTACCGCATCCAGTTTTCCACCACGCCCAATCGCCCGCACCAGGCGTTCGCCGAGCACCACCGCATTCTCGATGCCATCGCCGACCGTGACGGTGAACTGGCCGAGTTGTTGATGCGCCGTCACATCGGCGCCTCCAAACGCAATATCGCCCGTCACTACCAGGACGGCGTCAACCCGACAGCCAAACGAGGTGAGTCATGAGTTTGAACAAGAGCACACCAGGCCAGCGTTTCCGCGATGCGGTCGCCAGCGAACATCCACTGCAAGTGGTCGGTGCGATCAACGCCAACCACGCGCTGCTGGCCAAGCGCGCCGGTTTCAAGGCGATCTACCTGTCGGGTGGCGGGGTGGCTGCCGGCTCCCTTGGCGTGCCTGACCTGGGCATCACCGGCCTGGATGACGTGCTGACCGACGTGCGTCGTATCACCGACGTGTGCGATCTGCCATTGCTGGTGGACGTGGACACCGGTTTCGGTTCCTCGGCGTTCAACGTCGCTCGTACCGTCAAGTCGATGATCAAGTTCGGCGCGGCGGCGATTCACATCGAAGACCAGGTCGGCGCCAAGCGTTGCGGCCACCGTCCTAATAAAGAGATCGTGACCCAGCAGGAAATGGTCGACCGTATCAAAGCAGCCGTCGATGCGCGTACCGATGACAGCTTTGTGATCATGGCCCGTACCGACGCCCTGGCAGTGGAAGGTCTGGAGTCTGCCCTGGATCGCGCCGCCGCGTGCATCGAGGCCGGCGCCGACATGGTGTTCCCGGAAGCCATCACTGAACTGGAAATGTACAAGCTGTTCGCCAGCCGCGTGAAAGCGCCGATCCTGGCCAACATCACCGAGTTCGGCGCGACGCCGCTGTACACCACCGAACAACTGGCCGCTGCCGATGTATCGCTGGTGCTGTACCCGCTGTCGGCGTTCCGCGCCATGAACAAGGCTGCAGAAAACGTCTACACCGCAATCCGTCGCGATGGCACGCAGCAGAATGTCATCGACACCATGCAGACGCGCATGGAGCTTTACGATCGCATCGACTACCACACCTTCGAGCAGAAGCTCGATGCGTTGTTTGCGTCAAAAAAATAATGAAAACCCTGTAGCAGCTGCCGAGCCTGCGAGGCTGCGTTCGAGGCCGAAGGACTCGCAAATCCGGACAATCGTGCGGGCAGGTTTTACGACTGCTGCGCAGCCGGACGCCGGCTTCGCCAGCTGCTACAGAGAGCGATGTAAATTTAATAAATTTGCCGATTCCCTAAAAAATTCAAGATTGGAGACTGCAATGGCCGAAGCAAAAGTACTCAGTGGCGCCGGGCTCCGTGGCCAGGTTGCCGGGCAAACCGCACTGTCCACCGTGGGCCAGTCGGGTGCCGGTCTGACTTATCGTGGTTACGACGTTCGTGAACTGGCGGCTGACGCACAGTTTGAAGAAGTCGCTTACCTGCTGTTGTACGGCGAACTGCCGAGCAAGGCGCAACTGAACGCCTACATCGCCAAGCTGAGCAAGCTGCGTGACCTGCCGCAAGCGCTCAAAGAAGTGCTGGAGCGCATCCCCGCCGACGCCCACCCGATGGACGTGATGCGCACTGGCTGCTCGTTCCTGGGCAACCTCGAGCCGGAGAACAACTTCTCCGAGCAGCACGACAAAACCGACCGCCTGCTGGCCGCGTTCCCGGCGATCATGACTTACTGGTATCGCTTCAGCCATGAAGGCAAGCGCATCGACTGCGTGAGCGACGAACAGTCCATCGGCGGCCACTTCCTGCACCTGCTGCACGGCAAGAAACCAAGCGATCTGCATGTCAAGGTGATGAACGTTTCGCTGATCCTCTACGCGGAGCACGAGTTCAACGCGTCGACCTTCACCGCACGTGTTTGCGCGTCGACCCTGTCCGACCTGTATTCGTGCATCACCGCGGCCATCGGCTCGCTGCGTGGCCCGCTGCACGGCGGTGCCAACGAAGCGGCGATGGAAATGATCGAGCGCTTCTCGTCGCCGGAAGAGGCGATCAAAGGCACCCTCGGCATGCTCGAGCGCAAGGACAAGATCATGGGCTTCGGCCACGCGATCTATAAGGACAACGATCCGCGCAACGAGGTGATCAAGGGCTGGTCGAAGAAACTCGCTGACGAAGTGGGCGACAAGGTGTTGTTCCCGGTATCCGAGGCCATCGACAAGACGATGTGGGAGCAGAAGAAACTGTTCCCGAACGCCGACTTCTACCATGCCTCGGCGTACCACTTCATGGGCATCCCGACCAAGTTGTTCACGCCGATTTTCGTCTGCTCGCGCCTGACTGGCTGGGCCGCCCACGTGTACGAACAACGTGCCAACAACCGCATCATCCGTCCAAGCGCCGAATACACCGGCGTTGAACAGCGCAAGTTCGTGCCAATCGAACAGCGCTGAATGGTGGAGGCCAACGCGGGTTACTGAGTGAACCGGTGACCCTGTAGGAGCTGGCTTGCCAGCGAAGACGATTTGTCATTCAACCTTCATGTTGACTGATCCACCGCATTCGCTGGCAAGCCAGCTCCTACAGAGGTCCGTTTCAATTCAGTACCGGTGCCAGGTCCCACCTTTTGTAACTACCGTGACCGAGTCCTGACGATGAACACACAATTCCGTAAACCACTACCCGGCAGCCACCTGGATTACTTCGATGTCCGCGCAGCGGTCGAGGCGATCCAGCCTGGCGCCTACGACACCCTGCCGTACACCTCCCGTGTGCTGGCGGAAAACCTTGTGCGTCGCTGCGACCCGGCCACGCTCACCGAATCCCTGAAGCAATTCATCGAGCGCAAGCGCGACCTCGACTTCCCGTGGTTCCCGGCCCGCGTGGTGTGCCACGACATTCTTGGCCAGACCGCGCTGGTGGACCTCGCCGGCCTGCGTGACGCCATCGCCCTGCAAGGCGGCGACCCGGCGCAAGTCAACCCGGTGGTGCCGACGCAGTTGATCGTCGACCACTCCCTGGCCGTCGAGCGCGGTGGCTTCGATCCGCAAGCGTTCGAAAAAAACCGCGCCATCGAAGACCGTCGCAACGAAGACCGTTTCCACTTCATCAACTGGACCAAGAAGGCGTTCAAGAACGTCGACGTGATCCCGCCAGGCAACGGCATCATGCACCAGATCAACCTGGAGAAAATGTCTCCGGTGATCCAGGTGCGTGACGGCGTGGCCTTCCCCGACACCTGCGTCGGCACCGACAGCCACACCCCGCACGTCGATGCGCTGGGCGTGATCGCCATCGGTGTCGGTGGCCTCGAAGCCGAAAGCGTGATGCTCGGCCGCGCATCGTGGATGCGTCTGCCGGAAAGCGTTGGCGTCGAATTGACCGGCAAGCTGCAACCGGGCATCACCGCCACCGACATGGTGCTGGCGCTGACCGAGTTCCTGCGCAAACAAAAAGTCGTTGGCGCATGGCTGGAGTTCTTCGGCGAAGGCGCCTCTGCGCTGACTCTCGGCGACCGCGCAACCATTTCCAACATGGCCCCGGAATACGGCGCCACCGCGGCAATGTTCTACATCGACCAGCAGACCATCGACTACCTCAAACTCACTGGCCGTGAAGACGAGCAGGTGCAGTTGGTGGAGAACTACGCCAAGCAGATCGGCCTGTGGGCTGACAGCCTCAAAGGCGCGCAATACGAGCGCGGCCTGACGTTCGATCTGTCCTCTGTGGTGCGCAACATGGCCGGCCCGAGCAACCCGCACGCCCGTGTGGCGGTTTCCGATTTGGCCGCCAAAGGCATCGCCGGTCAGTGGGACGATGTGCCGGGGCAAATGCCGGACGGCGCGGTGATCATCGCCGCCATCACCAGTTGCACCAACACCAGCAACCCGCGCAACGTGATCGCCGCCGGCCTGCTGGCGCGCAACGCCAACAAGCTCGGCCTGACCCGCAAGCCGTGGGTCAAATCGTCGCTGGCACCCGGCTCGAAAACCGTGGCGCTGTACCTCGATGAAGCCGGCTTGACCGACGAGCTGGAACAGCTCGGTTTCGGCGTCGTGGCCTTCGCCTGCACCACTTGCAACGGCATGTCCGGTGCACTGGATCCGGTGATTCAGCAAGAGATCATCGACCGCGACCTGTACGCCACTGCCGTGTTGTCCGGCAACCGTAACTTCGACGGCCGGATTCACCCATACGCCAAGCAAGCGTTCCTCGCTTCGCCGCCATTGGTGGTCGCCTATGCGATTGCCGGCACCATCCGTTTCGACATCGAGAAGGATGTGCTGGGCGTGGTTGATGGCAAGGAAATTCGCCTGAAAGACATCTGGCCAAGCGACGAAGAAATCGACGCAGTGGTCAAGGCGTCGGTGAAACCGGAACAGTTCCGTCAGGTATACATCCCGATGTTCGCCATCCACGAAGACACCGGCCCGAAAGTCGCGCCGCTGTACGAGTGGCGTGAAATGAGCACCTACATCCGTCGTCCGCCGTACTGGGAAGGCGCGTTGGCCGGTGCGCGTCCGCTCAAGGGTATGCGCCCGCTGGCGGTACTGCCGGACAACATCACCACCGATCACCTGTCGCCGTCCAACGCGATCATGCTCGACAGCGCCGCCGGCGAATACCTGGCGAAAATGGGCCTGCCGGAAGAGGACTTCAACTCTTACGCCACGCACCGCGGTGACCACCTGACGGCGCAGCGCGCGACCTTTGCCAACCCGAAACTGTTCAACGAAATGGTTCAGGAAAACGGCAAGGTCAAGCAGGGCTCGCTGGCCCGTGTCGAGCCGGAAGGCAAAGTGATGCGCATGTGGGAAGCCATCGAAACCTACATGGATCGCAAGCAGCCGCTGATCATCATCGCAGGTGCCGACTACGGCCAGGGTTCGTCCCGCGACTGGGCGGCGAAGGGTGTGCGTCTGGCGGGTGTGGAAGCGATTGCCGCTGAAGGTTTCGAGCGCATTCACCGCACCAACCTGGTGGGCATGGGGGTGTTGCCGCTGGAGTTCAAGCCAGGCACCAACCGTCACACCCTGGCCATCGACGGCAGCGAAACCTACGACGTGATCGGTGATCGCACTCCGCGCGCCGAGCTGACGCTGGTGATCCATCGCAAGAACGGCGAGCGCGTCGATGTGCCGGTGACCTGCCGCCTCGACACCGCCGAAGAAGTGTCGATCTACGAGGCCGGTGGCGTGCTGCAACGCTTCGCCCAGGACTTCCTCGAAGAGTCGGCGGTTGCCGTCTAACACAGGCTGTACCGACACGGGACTTTGAGTCCCGTGTCTGTTTATAGAAGGAGTAACGAGCACCATGGCTCACGCAGCTCAAATCAAGATTCCAGCTACTTACATGCGCGGTGGCACCAGCAAAGGCGTGTTCTTCAGTCTCAAGGACCTGCCTGAAGCGGCACAGGTCCCGGGCCCGGCACGCGACGCGTTGCTGCTGCGCGTGATCGGCAGCCCCGACCCGTACGACAAACAAATCGACGGCATGGGCGGCGCGACTTCCAGCACCAGCAAAACCGTGATCCTGTCGAAAAGCACCAAGGCCGATCACGATGTCGATTATCTGTTCGGTCAGGTGTCCATCGACAAGCCCTTCGTGGACTGGAGCGGCAACTGCGGCAACCTGTCGGCCGCGGTCGGTTCGTTCGCGGTCAGCAACGGCCTGGTGGACGCCAGCCGCATCCCGCATAACGGCGTAGCCGTGGTTCGCGTGTGGCAGGCCAACATCGGCAAGACCATCATCGCCCACGTGCCGATCACCAATGGTGAAGTGCAGGAGACCGGCGATTTTGAACTCGACGGCGTGACCTTCCCGGCGGCCGAAGTGCAGATCGAGTTCCTCGATCCGGCAGCGGAAGAAGAGGGCGGCGGCGGTTCGATGTTCCCCACCGGCAACCTGGTCGATGACCTGGAAGTGCCCGGCGTCGGCACCTTCAAGGCGACCATGATTAACGCTGGTATCCCGACAATTTTTATCAATGCTGAAGACATCGGCTACAAGGGCACCGAGTTGCAGGGCGCAATCAATGGCGATCCGAAAGCCTTGCAGATGTTCGAAACCATCCGCGCTTACGGCGCATTGCGCATGGGCCTGATTTCCAACATCGACGAAGCGGCGAAACGCCAACACACGCCGAAAGTCGCCTTCGTCGCCAAGCCGGCGGACTACGTGGCGTCCAGCGGCAAGGCGATTGCCGCAGGTGATGTCGACCTGCTGGTGCGTGCGCTGTCCATGGGCAAGTTGCACCACGCGATGATGGGCACGGCGGCGGTGGCGATCGGCACGGCGGCGGCGATTTCCGGCACTCTGGTGAACCTTGCGGCGGGCGGTATCGAACGCAATGCGGTGCGCTTCGGCCACCCGTCCGGCACCTTGCGCGTCGGCGCTGAGGCCAGCCTGGTCAACGGCGAATGGACCGTGAACAAGGCGATCATGAGTCGCAGTGCGCGGGTATTGATGGAAGGCTTTGTGCGGGTGCCGGGCGATTCTTTCTAACCGACAGTAATCCCTGTAGGAGCTGGCTTGCCAGCGAAGAGGACGTCAAATTCAACATCATTGTTTTCTGTGACACCGCTTTCGCTGGCAAGCCAGCTCCTACAGGTGAATCGAACATGAGTGCCAACGTTGACCTGAACAACCGCCCCGACTACGACAAGGTCCTGCAGGACATTGCCGATTACGTCCTCAATTTCAAGATCGAGTCCGAAGAGGCGCTGGACACCGCCCGCAACTGCCTGATCGATACCTTGGGTTGCGGCCTGCTGGCCCTGCGTTTCCCCGAATGCACCAAGCACCTGGGGCCCGTGGTCGAAGGTACCGTGGTGCCGTTCGGTGCTCGGGTTCCCGGTACGTCTTTTCGGCTGGATCCGGTCAAGGCGGCCTGGGACATCGGCTGCATCGTGCGCTGGCTCGACTACAACGACACCTGGCTCGCCGCCGAGTGGGGGCATCCGTCGGATAACCTCGGCGGCATTCTTGCGGTGGCCGATCACCTGTCGCAAAAGCGCCTGGCCAATGGCGAGGCGCCGCTGACCGTGCGCACGGTACTTGAGGCGATGATCATGGCCCACGAGATTCAAGGCGTGATCGCTCTTGAGAATTCGTTCAACAGAGTCGGCCTCGATCACGTGATTCTGGTGAAAGTTGCCTCGACTGCCGTGACGGCGAAACTGATGGGGGCCAATCGTGAGCAGCTGCTATCGGCGTTGTCCCACGCCTTTGCTGATGGCCAGGCGTTGCGCACCTACCGTCATGCGCCGAATGCCGGCTCGCGCAAGTCGTGGGCCGCGGGCGACGCCTCAAGTCGTGGCGTGCGCCTGGCGGACATCGCGATGCGTGGCGAGATGGGCATTCCCGGCGTATTGAGTGCCAGGCAGTGGGGCTTTTACGACGTACTGTTCAGCCACACCAACAACGATCTGGCGCTCAAGCCTGAAGGCAAACGTGCATTCAGCTTTTCGCGGCCATACGGCAGTTATGTGATGGAAAACGTGTTGTTCAAGATCAGTTTTCCCGCCGAGTTCCACGCGCAAGCCGCCTGTGAGGCGGCGGTGACACTGCATCCGCAAGTGCGCAATCGTCTGCATGAAATCGACAAAATCGTCATCACCACCCATGAATCGGCGATCCGCATTATTTCCAAGGTCGGTCCGCTGGCCAACGCCGCCGACCGCGACCATTGCATCCAGTACATGACAGCCGTGCCGCTGGCCTTCGGCAACCTGGTGGCCGAGCATTACGAAGACGATTTCCACAGGGCGCATCCGGTCATCGATGTGCTGCGCGACAAGATGGTTATCGTCGAGGAACCACGTTACACCCGTGAATATCTGGAGGCCGACAAGCGCTCCATTGCCAATGCGGTGCAGGTGTTTTTCAACGACGGGTCCAGCACCGAGAACGTGGTGGTGGAGTATCCGATCGGGCATCGTCGGCGGCGGGCTGAAGGAATTCCGTTGCTGGAGGAGAAATTCAGGGCGAACTTGCTGACACGATTCGCAGGGCAGCGTAGCGAGGAGATTTTTGCGCTGTGCAAGGATCAGCAGAAATTAGAGGCGACACCGGTGAACCGGTTTGTGGATTTGTTTGTTATCTAGGAGACCGCGTTATCGTTCTTCGCGAGCAAGCCCGCTCCCACATGGGGTCTGCCGTGAACACAAAATTTGTGCACAACCGAGATCCAGTGTGGGAGCGGGCTTGCTCGCGAAAGCGGCAGATCAGGCTCCGCAGGATTATTTGAAGCGCCGCTCGACGCCCTTTTCCACGAGAATTTTCGCGGAGATCTCTTCCACGGAAAAATGCGTGGAGTTGATGTTCGGGATGTTTTCGCGGCGGAACAGGTTCTCGACCTCGCGCACTTCGAACTCGCACTGGGCGTAGCTCGAATAGCGGCTGTTGGGCTTGCGCTCGTTGCGGATCGCGGTGAGGCGGTCCGGGTCGATGGTCAGGCCGAACAGCTTGTGCTGGTGGGCGCGCAGGGCGGACGGCAGTTGCAGGCGTTCCATGTCGTCTTCGGTCAGCGGGTAGTTGGCTGCGCGGATACCGAATTGCATGGCCATGTACAGGCACGTCGGTGTCTTACCACATCGCGACACGCCCACTAGTATCAGGTCGGCCTTGTCGTAATAGTGCGTGCGGGCGCCGTCGTCGTTGTCGAGGGCAAAGTTCACCGCCTCGATACGCTCCATGTAATTGGAGCTGGTGCCGATGGAGTGGGATTTGCCCACGGTGTAGGAAGAATGCTCGGTCAGTTCCTGTTCAAGCGGTGCCAGGAAAGTCGAGAAAATGTCGATCATGAAACCATTCGAGGTTGCGAGAATCTCACGAATGTCCTGGTTGACGATGGTGTCGAAGATAATCGGACGGAAGCCGTCGGTTTCGGCGGCTTTGTTGATTTGTTGTACCATGGCCCGCGCTTTGTCCACGTTGTCGATATACGGCCGCGTGACTTTGCTGAAGGTAATGTTTTCGAACTGCGCCAGAAGGCTTTGACCCAGGGTTTCGGCGGTAATGCCGGTACCATCGGAGATAAAGAAAGCAGATCGTTTCATTTGCACCTTGGGCCTTAAGCTAGTGACGAATCTTGGATATGATAGGCGCGATTTGCCGGCCGCCAATGGCCCGCATTCTCACTTATTTTCCAGGTCCAGGCCATATAGCCGGCAAATGCTCATTTAAGCAGCCGGTTTCTGAGCTTTTCCAACACAGTTAGTGGAGAGATCACCTTGGTAGAGTACGTAGTTTCCCTCGATAAGCTCGGCAAACACGATGTTGAGCATGTGGGGGGCAAGAACGCATCCCTGGGCGAGATGATCAGCAACCTTGCAGGTGCCGGTGTATCGGTGCCCGGCGGCTTCGCCACGACCGCTCAGGCTTATCGTGATTTCCTGGAGTTGAGCGGCCTGAATCAGCAGATTCACGACGCACTGGATGCCCTGGACGTCGATGACGTGAATGCCCTGGCCAAGACCGGTGCCCAGATCCGCCAATGGATCATGGAAGCCGAGTTCCCTGAAAAACTGAATGCCGAAATTCGTACCGCGTTCGCCACGCTGTCCGCCGGCAACCCTGACATGGCCGTGGCCGTGCGCTCTTCCGCCACCGCCGAAGACTTGCCGGACGCTTCCTTTGCCGGCCAGCAGGAAACCTTCCTGAACATCCGTGGTGTCGAAAACGTCATTCGCGCCGCCAAAGAGGTGTTCGCCTCGCTGTTCAACGACCGCGCCATTTCCTATCGCGTACACCAGGGCTTCGACCACAAGCTGGTTGCCCTGTCGGCTGGCGTGCAGCGCATGGTCCGTTCCGAAACCGGCACTGCCGGTGTGATGTTCACCCTCGATACCGAATCGGGCTTCCGTGACGTGGTGTTCATCACCGGCGCCTACGGCCTGGGTGAAACCGTCGTACAAGGCGCGGTGAACCCGGATGAGTTCTACGTCCACAAGGGCACGCTGGCGGCCGGTCGCCCGGCGATCCTGCGCCGCAACCTGGGCAGCAAGGCCATCAAGATGATCTACGGCGACGAAGCCAAGGCCGGTCGTTCGGTCAAGACCGTCGACGTGGACAAGGCCGAGCGCGCACGTTTCTGCCTGAGCGACGCCGAAGTCAGCGAGCTGGCCAAGCAGGCGATGATCATCGAGAAGCACTACAAGTGCCCGATGGACATCGAGTGGGCCAAGGACGGTGACGACGGCAAGCTGTACATCGTGCAGGCCCGCCCGGAAACCGTGAAGAGCCGCACCCAGGCCAACGTCATGGAGCGTTACCTGTTGAAAGAAACCGGCACCGTGCTGGTGGAAGGTCGTGCCATTGGCCAGCGCATCGGCGCGGGCAAGGTCCGCATCATCAAGGACGTGTCCGAGATGGACAAGGTCCAGCCAGGCGACGTACTGGTGTCCGACATGACCGACCCGGACTGGGAACCGGTCATGAAGCGCGCGAGCGCGATCGTCACCAACCGTGGCGGCCGTACTTGCCACGCGGCGATCATCGCCCGCGAGCTGGGTATTCCAGCGGTAGTAGGTTGCGGCAACGCCACCCAACTGTTGAAAGACGGCCAGGGCGTGACTGTTTCCTGTGCTGAAGGCGACACCGGCTTCATCTTCGAAGGCGAGCTGGGCTTCGACATCAAGAAGAACTCCGTGGACGCCATGCCTGAGCTGCCGTTCAAGATCATGATGAACGTCGGCAACCCGGACCGCGCCTTCGACTTCGCGCAGTTGCCGAACGCCGGTGTGGGCCTGGCCCGCCTGGAGTTCATCATCAACCGCATGATCGGCGTGCACCCCAAGGCGCTGCTGAACTACGACGGTCTGCCGCAGGACATCAAGGACAGCGTCGACAAGCGCATCGCCGGCTACAACGATCCGGTCGGCTTCTACGTCGAGAAACTGGTTGAAGGCATCAGCACCCTGGCGGCTGCGTTCTGGCCGAAAAAGGTCATCGTGCGTCTGTCGGACTTCAAGTCCAACGAATACGCCAACCTGATCGGCGGCAAGCTCTACGAGCCGGAAGAAGAAAACCCGATGCTGGGCTTCCGCGGCGCTTCGCGTTACATCAGCGAATCGTTCCGTGACTGCTTCGAACTCGAATGCCGCGCCCTCAAGCGCGTGCGCAACGAGATGGGCCTGACCAACGTCGAAATCATGGTGCCGTTCGTTCGTACTCTGGGTGAAGCGAGCCAGGTGGTCGATCTGCTGGCGGAAAACGGTCTGGCCCGTGGCCAGAATGGCCTGCGCGTGATCATGATGTGCGAACTGCCGTCCAACGCCATCCTGGCGGAAGAATTCCTCGAGTTCTTCGACGGGTTCTCCATCGGCTCCAACGACCTGACTCAGCTGACCCTGGGCCTGGACCGTGACTCCGGGATCATTGCGCATCTGTTCGATGAGCGTAATCCGGCGGTCAAGAAGCTGCTGGCCAACGCCATTGCCGCGTGCAACAAGGCCGGCAAGTACATCGGCATCTGCGGTCAGGGCCCTTCGGACCATCCGGATCTGGCCAAATGGCTGATGGAGCAGGGCATTGAAAGCGTTTCGTTGAACCCCGATTCCGTACTGGAAACCTGGTTCTTCCTGGCTGAGGGTCAGGCTTCGGCTTGATCCTGTGTGAACGGGCCGCTCACATGCCTTTGTAGGAGCGAGCTTGCTCGCGATGGACGCCAACGATAACGCGTTTATCCTGGATAAACGTGGTGTCCTGAAGTTTTTCGCGAGCAAGCTCGCTCCTACAGGGATCGACGTAACGTCAGTGAGCGGACGTTTTAGAGATTCAAGCAGGGCGGGCTCCTCTGGAAGCCGCCCTTTTTTGTGCAAGAGATTATGCAAAGCAGCAGCAACCTATTTCCTGTCGCCCTGATCAGCGCCGAACGGCGCGGCGATCTGAGCGAAGATGTGTATCGTTTGAAACCCGGCAACAGCCCCGACTTCACTGTCGAACTGGCTGTGACGCGCCTTGGCATGGCCGATGAACCGGCAACCCGCGGCGTGCCGGTGATCCTGCTGCACGGCAGCTTTTCCAATCGGCGGTTCTGGTTTTCTCCCAAGGGCCTGGGGTTGGGCGCCTATCTGGCTCGCTTGGGATTCGACGTCTGGATTGCGGAAATGCGCGGTCACGGCCTATCCCAGCGCAACCACGACTACCGCAAGAACCGTGTCGCCGACTACGCTCGCTACGACCTGCCGGCCATTGGCGCGTTCGTGCGCGAGCAGAGCGGGCAGGTACCGCACTGGATCGGTCACTCGTTGGGCGGTATTACACTGGCAGCGGCACTGGGCGGCGAGTACATCGGTGAGCCAGTCGTGGCCTCGGCGGCGTTTTTTGGTACCCAGGTCAGCCGCAATTACTGGCCATTGAAGATTCCGCCGGTGGAGTGGGGCAGTCGCTTCATTCTCAAGCGTTTTGCCCAGTTGTCCGGCTCAAGACTCAAGCGCGGTCCGGAAGACGAGCCAATCGGCCTGGCCCTGGAAAGCATGCGTTGGTACGGTCTGTTCGGGCGCTTTGGCGATGCCGATAAAAACTGGTGGGCGGGTTTGGCCGAAGTCAAATTGCCGGTGCTCGCCGTGAGCGCCGCGGGTGATCATCAGGATCCTGCGTGGGCTTGTCGCAAACTGTTCGATCAGTTCGGCTCCGAGCACAAGCAATTTATCAATCTGGGTCGTGATCAAGGTTTTGCCGATAATTTCGGTCATGTTGAAATGCTTGTCAGCAAACCTGCCCAGGCCGAAGTCTGGCCTTTGGTGAGCCGCTGGCTGGCGGACCAGCAGACACCGTTGTTGGGAGAGCAACAGGATCTGGCCGCAGCAATCTGAGCCTGACGCTCTAACAAGGGCATTTCGCTCTGGTCGGCTTGCGGCTAAGATATGACGCATTGAGCTGTTCTGGTCACTTTCCGTGGCTGAGTCATCACTGATGTTCGTGCTGTCTTCCTCTTTACAGGAGTTTCTCGATGATCCATTACCTCACGCCTGACCTGTGCGACGCCTATCCGGAACTGGTGCAGGTGCTGGAACCGATGTTCAGCAATTTCGGCGGCCGTGATTCCTTCGGCGGCGAAATCGTGACCATCAAGTGCTTCGAAGACAACTCGCGGGTCAAGGAGCAAGTCGAGCTCAAGGGGAATGGCAAAGTGCTGGTGGTAGACGGTGGCGGTTCCCTGCGTCATGCGTTGCTGGGTGACATGCTGGCCGAGAAAGCCGCGAAAAACGGTTGGGAAGGGCTGGTGATCTACGGTTGCATCCGTGACGTCGATATCATCGCGCAGACCGATCTGGGCGTTCAGGCCCTCGCCAGCCACCCGAGGAAATCCGACAGGCGCGGGCTCGGCGATCTCAACGTTGTGGTGACTTTCGCCGGCGTGACCTTCCATCCGGGCCATTACATCTACGCGGACAACAACGGCGTGATCATCTCGCCCAGCCCGCTTGCAATGCCTGAGTAAGCTTTAGCCGACTTTTTTGAAGACTGGAATGCGGATGTTCGAGGAAGAAAACGCGCAATGGGGGCTGGTGCATGCCCTGGTGCTGGACGGTAAAGGCGGTGCGCGTTCGATAGCCCGGACAGAACTCGACGACTTGCAGCTGCAGGCCCATGAAAGCCTGTGGTTGCACTGGGATCGCAGTCATCCGCAAACCCAGACCTGGTTACGCAAATCCAGCGGTCTGAGCGAATTCAGCTGTGACCTGCTACTCGAAGAAAACACCCGTCCGCGACTTTTACAGCTTTCCGACAGCGAACTGCTGCTATTTTTGCGCGGGGTCAACCTGAACCCCGGTGCCGAGCCGGAAGACATGGTGTCGGTGCGGATCTTCGGCTCTGCCCAGCGTGTCATTTCCCTGCGATTGCGTCCTTTGCGTGCCACTGAAGAGCTGCTGGTACAACTGTCCGAAGGCAAAGGGCCGAAAACAGCCTCCGAACTCATCCTGTACATGGCCCAGTACCTCACCAACAAGGTGCAGGATCTGGTCAGCGACCTCTCGGAAGTGGTCGATGAGGAAGAAGAAAAGCTGGATGCCGACGAACGGTATGCACCGGAGCACGGTGCCGTATTGCAGATCCGGCGCAGGGCCGCCGCGTTGAAGCGTTTTCTTGCTCCGCAGCGGGATATTTTCGGGCAGTTGACGCGGATCAAGTTGCCCTGGTTCGTCGAGGACGATGCTGATTACTGGAACGAATTGAACAATAGCCTGACCCGCTACCTCGAGGAACTGGAATTGACCCGGGAGCGGGTGGGGCTGGTCCTGGAGGCCGAAGACCGTCGGTTGAGCGTGCGCATGAATCGCACGATGTACCGCTTCGGGATAATCACCGGGATCTTTTTGCCAATGAGTTTTCTGACTGGGCTTTTGGGGATCAACGTCGGTGGAATTCCATTCTCTGCAAGCCCTTATGGCTTTCTGATCGCCTGCCTGATGATGGTCTCGGTGGCGCTGGGACAGTGGTGGTTATTCCGACGTTTGCGCTGGGTCTGAGGGAAACCATGTGACCCGAGCAAAACTGACCGCGTCTTCCACAGACATCACGAGAGGTGCGTATGCACGATCCGTTTGAACAGTCTTTACGCGACATGCTCAAGGCCTCGCCGTCCACCCGGGACGACGACGCGTGCCTGGGGCGTGTGCTGAAAACCGCCAACCGCCAGGTCGGCGCCGGTGATTTGTTCAGCCTGCTGGGGCGCTGGTTGCCTGCACTGATGATCGCCCTGAATAACGGATCGGCCCATGTCGCGCCGGTATCCCGTCTTCGTAAACCTACTGCTCGCACTGCTGATAAGGCTGATTGAATATGGAACTTGATCTCTGGACTCAGAGCCTCGTCACTGCAATGACTGCGTTGTGGACCAAGGTTGCGAACTTCATTCCGAACCTGTTCGGCGCACTGGTTGTGCTGCTGTTGGGTTTTGTCGTGGCCAAACTGCTGGACACCTTGCTCTCCAAGCTGCTCGCCAAACTGGGCCTTGATCGCCTGATGGGTGGCACCGGCCTGACCAAGTTGCTGTCCCGGGCTGGATTGCAAGTCCCTATTTCGACACTGATCGGCAAGATCGTCTATTGGTTCATTCTGCTGATTTTTCTGGTTTCTGCCGCAGAATCCCTTGGTCTTGAGCGAGTTTCAGCTACGCTGGATATGCTTGCGCTGTATTTGCCGAAAGTATTCGGCGCGGCGCTGGTGCTGCTGGTAGGTGTTTTGCTGGCGCAACTGGCCAACGGACTGGTGCGCGGAGCGGCAGAGGGCGTGGGCCTGGACTATGCTTCAGGGCTTGGACGAATTGCCCAGGGCCTGGTGATCATCATCAGTATTTCGGTCGCGATCAGCCAGTTGGAGGTCAAGACTGACCTGCTCAACCATGTGATCGTGATTGTGTTGATAACCGTTGGTCTGGCGGTAGCGCTGGCCATGGGGTTGGGAAGCCGGGAAATTGCCGGCCAGATTCTTGCGGGAATCTACGTGCGTGAGCTGTACCAGGTTGGGCAACAAGTGCGTGTTGGTGAGGTCGAAGGCCAGATCGAAGAGATCGGCACGGTTAAAACCACATTGCTGACCGATGAGGGTGAGCTAGTCTCTCTTTCCAATCGGATCCTCCTTGAGCAGCATGTGAGTAGCCGCTAACCCGGCAAACCCTGCTAATGTATGCCGCCGCAAAATGCCTGCTGATGCTGGCTGCGGCGGACATTGACCTGACTGTCGGCCCGACTTGTTTTGAATAAAGCCCAATCGCTATCCATGCGCTACGACCCCCGCGAGCTCTCTGATGAGGAGTTGGTCGCGCGTTCGCATACAGAGCTATTTCACGTAACGCGCGCCTATGAAGAACTGATGCGGCGTTACCAGCGAACATTATTTAATGTGTGTGCACGATATCTCGGGAACGATCGCGACGCAGACGATGTCTGTCAGGAGGTCATGTTGAAGGTGCTGTATGGCCTGAAGAACTTCGAAGGTAAATCGAAGTTCAAGACATGGCTTTATAGCATCACGTACAACGAGTGCATCACACAGTATCGGAAGGAACGGCGAAAGCGTCGCTTGATGGACGCATTGAGTCTTGACCCCCTTGAGGAGGCGTCCGAAGAAAAGGCGCCGAAACCTGAGGAAAAGGGTGGACTTGATCGCTGGTTAGTGTATGTGAACCCGATTGACCGGGAAATTCTGGTGCTACGTTTTGTCGCAGAGCTGGAGTTCCAGGAGATCGCAGACATCATGCATATGGGTTTGAGTGCAACAAAAATGCGGTACAAACGCGCTCTAGATAAATTGCGTGAGAAATTTGCAGGCATTGCTGAAACTTAGTTCAGCGCAAATATCTCTTACGTGTAGGCAAGTTCTGTTAGACTTGCCGCCGAGTTGTCCCCCGGTTTGCGGGACTGCTTCACAATCACCAGATGGGGATTTAACGGATGAAACTGAAAAACACCTTGGGCTTGGCCATTGGTACTCTTATTGCCGCTACTTCGTTCGGCGCACTGGCACAAGGCCAAGGCGCAGTTGAAGGCGAGCTCAACTACGGGAAGAAGTACAACGACAGCATTAACAATGTTGAAGACGGCTACACTCCTGGCGCCTCCATCGGTTACTTCTTGACCGACGACGTATCGTTGAACTTGACCTACAACAACGATGACCACACCCGTTCGAACAACAACACCGGCAACCAGAAAATCGAGGGCGACCAGTTCGGTCTGAACGCTCAGTACCACTTCAACAACGCTGGCGACGCTCTGCGTCCTTACGTTCAAGGTGGTGTTAAGCACGGCAGCATGACCAACGTAGCCGCTGACGGCCACACCGGTCGTGACCAGTCGACTTTCCTGACTGCTGGCGCTGGCCTGAAGTACTACTTCCTCGAAAACGTCTACGCTCGTGCTGGCGTAGAAGCTGACTACAAGCTGGACAACGGCCGTTGGGACTACATCCCGTCCGTAGGTCTGGGTGTTAACTTCGGTGGCGGCAACAAGCCTGCTGCTGCTCCAGTTCCAGCACCAGAAGTCTGCTCCGACAGCGACAACGATGGCGTTTGCGACAACGTTGACAAGTGCCCGGACACCCCAGCCAACGTAACTGTTGACGCTGATGGCTGCCCAGCTGTTGCTGAAGTCGTTCGTGTAGAGCTGGACGTGAAGTTCGACTTCGACAAGTCGGTAGTCAAGCCAAACAGCTACGGCGACATCAAGAACCTGGCTGACTTCATGAAGCAGTACCCTTCGACCACCACTACTGTTGAAGGTCACACTGACAACGTCGGTCCTGACGCTTACAACCAGAAACTGTCCGAGCGTCGTGCAAACGCCGTTAAGCAAGTTCTGACCAACCAGTACGGTGTTGAGTCGTCCCGCGTTCAGTCCGTTGGCTACGGCGAATCCCGCCCAGTTGCTGACAACAAAACTGAAGCTGGTCGCGCTGTTAACCGTCGCGTAGAAGCGCAGGTTGAAGCTCACGCTAAGTAATTAGCTCGCAGCTCTGAGGAAAGCCCGGCTTAGGCCGGGCTTTTCTTTGTCTGCGATTTGGTGAAGCAGGCGCCATTACGCTGACTGGTCTGCCGTCCTCGCAGGCAAGCCCCTCTCCCACAGGGATTGAGTTGAACAGGCTGCCACTGCACCGATCACTAGAATGGCAGGGCTTTTCAACTGGAATCCGCAGGCAGCGTCATCCATCGCTGTCAGCGTGCTCCGACATTCCCGCTGATGGGGCAAGGACGCGTTTTCAATCATGGCCACGGGCGTATCCGTCGCCATGCCGCCGGCCAATAGCTGCTCACGGATTTCACCGAGCTTGGCCACTCCCATGTAAATCACCAGCGTCGTTCCGCCTTGGGCCAGCGCCTGCCAGTTCAATTGGCTGTCGTCCTGGGTGTGCGCGGTGACCAGGGTGACACCGCGTGCTACACCCCGCAAAGTCAGCGGGATATCGCACTGCGTTGCCCCCGCCAGTCCGGCCGTGATGCCGTTGACCAACTCGGTTTCGACCCCACGCTCACGCAACCACTGTGCCTCTTCGCCACCACGGCCGAAAATGCACGGATCGCCACCCTTGAGCCGCGCCACGCATTTACCCTGCCGGGCATAACGAAGCATCAGGCGATGGATGAACGCTTGCGGAGTGGAGCGGCAGCCGCCGCGCTTGCCCACCGGGATGATCCGCGCCCGGGGGCAATGTTCGAGTACCGCGACATTGACCAGATCATCGATCAGCACCACGTCTGCTTCCCGCAAGGCACGTACCGCTTTCAAAGTGAGCAACTCCGGATCACCCGGCCCCGCACCTACCAGCCAGACTTTTGCACTCATAGTGTTTTCCTCACGAGAAGACGGTGATCGGCTGCATCTTGGCAGCCAGCAGGCGTTTGATTTCCGGAACGCAGGACCCGCATTGCGTGCCGCAACCGAGTTCTTGCTTGAGTCCCTGCAAGTCCAGGCCACGGCTGATGCCGCCGCAGATCGCGTTCTGGCTGACGTTCTTGCAATTGCACAGGGTTCTGTTCGCGTTGATGGGCGCGTCGAGGTTGCCCGGTGGTGCGCTGAGCGGCGCAAGCAACCAGCGCCGCAGTTGCTCGTCCGCGCGACCTTCGAGCCACAGACCTTGCAACCAGTGTTGGGCAAGGGCTTCTCCGGCCAGTCGAATAGCGGTGATCCGGCCGTTTTCGATTCGCACCCGCTTGCCAATGGCCCGTCGAGGGTCGTCGTAAGCCAGTACCGGACCCTCATTGAGTTCCAGGTTTCTATCGATTTCGCTTAGCAGCTCTGCCGAAGGTGCCGAAATATTGGCAGCCCGTACAAGTAGAGCAGGGCGCTCGCGACCAACCAGGCTGAGGCTGACGTAGGAAAACGCCTCACAGAGCGGTCGTAGTGCCTCAAAGTGCCGTTGGACATCACCCTCGATCAGTGCGAACAGTTTCCAGGGCAAGTCCACCGGTTCCAGGCGTACACCGCTGTGTTTGAGTTCAGGCTGTTTCGACAAGGGATCGAAGGCGGACAACGTGAGGCTGTTCACTCCGCCCTTGAGAAAACGGTCGCCCCAATGCATCGGCAAAAAGGCCTGGCCAGGACGCACGCTGTCATCACTGGCGACCGCAACGATGACTGCGCCGCGCCTGCTTTTCAGGCTGACCAGATCCCCCGGCTGCAAGCGATGACGGCGCAATTCGTCCGGGTGCAGGCTCAATTCCGCTTCGCTGACATGGCCGAACAGCTGCGCAGCGGTGCCGGTGCGGCTCATGCCGTGCCATTGATCGCGCAGGCGGCCGGTGATCAGGGTCAACGGGAAGCGAGCATCGCGTTGCTCTTTGGCGGCGCGGTACGGATCGGCCACGAACTGCGCGCGCCCATTGGCAGTGGCAAATATCCCGTCGACGTACAGTCGGGCCGTGCCTTCACCGGCACCCAAAGGGAAGGGCCACTGCTGCGGGCCGAGTCGATCGATCAGCGCATGGCTGATACCGGACAGATCCAGATCGCGACCGCGAGTCAGTTGCTTGTATTCATCAAAAACCTGAGCGGGGTTATCAAATTGAAACAGGCTGGTTTGGCCGGGACGCAGGTGTTTTTCCAGGCGTTGTGCGAAATCTACGGTGATTGCCCAGTCTGGCCGTGCCTCACCCGGTGCGACGATTGCCCGGCGTACGTGGGAAATGCGTCGTTCGGAATTGGTCACGCAGCCTTCCTTTTCTCCCCAACTGGCGGCGGGTAACAGAAGGTCGGCAAACTTCGCCGTTTCAGTGGTGCAAAAGGCTTCCTGCAACACCACGAACGGGCAGGCTTGCAAGGCTGCGCGCACGGCCGTCTGGTCCGGCAGGGATTGCGCGGGGTTGGTGCAGGCGATCCACAACGCCTTGATCTTGCCGTTGCGTACTTGCTCGAACAGCTCGATCGCCGTGAGCCCGGTGTTTTCCGGTAGTTGCTCAACGCCCCAATAGGACGCCACTTGTGCCCGGTGCTGCGCATTGCCGGCATCACGATGGCCGGGCAGCAGGTTGGATAAACTGCCGGTTTCCCGCCCGCCCATGGCATTTGGCTGACCGGTGAGGGAGAAAGGTCCGGCGCCGGGACGACCGATCTGCCCGGTGGCCAGGTGCAGATTGATCAAGGCACTGTTTTTCGCGCTGCCGGCGGTGGACTGATTAAGCCCCATGCACCACAGCGACAGAAAACTCGGTGCTGTGCCGATCCACTCGGCACATTCCTGCAATTGCCCGACGCTGATTCCGCAAAGCTGCGAAACCATTTGCGGCGTGTAGTCGCGCACCAGGCTTTTCAGCTCGGCCAGACCTTCGGTGTGGTCCCTGATGAAGTCTCGATCGATCCAGTCTTCCCACAACAGCAGATGCAAAATCCCATGGAACAAGGCGACATCGGTGCCCGGCAAAATCGCCAGGTGCAGGTCAGCCAGATCGCAGGTGTCTGTACGACGCGGGTCAATGACGATGACCTTCATCTGCGGCCGCCGGGATTTGGCGGCTTCCAGCCGACGAAACAGCACCGGGTGGGCGTAGGCCATGTTGCTGCCGACGATCATCACGCAATCGCTCAGCTCCAGGTCTTCGTAGCTGCAGGGCGGCGCGTCGGCCCCCAGGCTGCGCTTGTAGCCGACCACCGCCGAGGACATGCACAGGCGTGAATTGCTGTCGATGTTGTTGGTGCCCACCAGGGCGCGCGCCAGCTTGTTGAAGGCGTAGTAGTCCTCGGTCAACAGTTGCCCGGAAATGTAGAACGCCACGCTGTCCGGGCCATGTTCGGCAATGGTCGCGGCAAATACGCTGGCGGCGTGATCGAGGGCGGTATCCCAGTCAGTGCGGTGGCGGGCCAGGCCTTTGCCGAGGCGCAGTTCGGGATACAACGCCCGCGCCGTCAAGTCGCCGGTCAGGTGCAGAGTCGAGCCCTTGCTGCACAGTTTGCCGAAATTGGCCGGGTGCGCCGGATCGCCGCTGACGCCGAGGATGTGCTCGCCGTCGTGCTCGATCAGCACCCCGCAGCCGACCCCGCAGTAACAGCAGGTGGACGCGGTGATCTGGCGGTCCATCAGCCTGCGTCCCGCAGGGCCAGCATCACTCGGCCATTTTCGACCCGCGCCGGGTGGTGGTGGGCGCAGCCGACGTCCGGGGCCTGGGCTTCGCCGCTTTCCAGGTCGATTTGCCAGTTGTGCAACGGGCAGGCCACCCGTTTGCCGTAGATCAGACCCTGGGACAGCGGCCCGCCCTTGTGCGGGCAACGGTCGTCGAGGGCGAACACTTCGTCGTCGCTGGTACGAAAAATCGCGATGTCGCCCTTAGGGCCGGAGACGATCCGCGAGCCCAGGGCATTGATTTCTTCCAGTGCGCAGATATCCAGCCAGTTCATGCCAGCACCTCCAGGTTTTTCACGGGGATGACGTCGAATTCTTTTTTCAGCTGTGGCTGTTCCAGGCGTTCCTTCCACGGGTCCTGTTCGAACGACAGGGAAAATTGCAGGCGATCGTTCAGCGCCTTGCGACGCTCCGGGTCCTCAAGCACGGCTTTCTTGATATGGTCCATGCCTACCCGCTGCAGGTAGTGCACGGTGCGCTCAAGGTAAAAGGCTTCTTCGCGATAGAGCTGCAGGAATGCACCGTTGTATTCGCGGACTTCTTCGGCGGTTTTCAGTTTGACGAAGAATTCCGCGACTTCGGTCTTGATCCCGCCGTTGCCACCGATGTACATCTCCCAGCCGGAATCGACGCCGATGATTCCTACGTCCTTGATGCCCGCTTCCGAACAGTTACGCGGGCAACCGGAGACAGCCAGTTTCACCTTGTGCGGCGACCACATGTTGAACAGGTCATGTTCCAGTTCAATACCCAGCTGCGTGGAGTTCTGCGTGCCAAAGCGGCAGAACTCGCTGCCGACGCAGGTTTTCACCGTGCGGATGGATTTGCCGTAGGCGTGGCCGGACGGCATGTCGAGGTCTTTCCAGACGCCTGGCAAGTCCTGCTTCTTAATCCCCAGCAAGTCGATGCGCTGGCCACCGGTGACCTTGACCATCGGCACGTTGTACTTGTCGGCAACGTCGGCAATGCGCCGCAGTTCCGAAGGATTGGTCACACCGCCCCACATCCGCGGGACTACCGAGTAGGTGCCGTCTTTCTGAATGTTGGCGTGGGCGCGTTCGTTGATCAGGCGAGATTGCGGATCATCTTTGGCTTCCCCTGGCCAGGTGGAAATCAGGTAGTAGTTGAGCGCCGGCCGGCAGGTGGCGCAGCCGTTGGGTGTGCGCCAGTTCAGGTAGCTCATGGTGCCAGCGATGGTCAGCAGGTGCTGCTCGCGTATGGCCTGGCGGATTTGCCCGTGGTTGAGGTCGCTGCAGCCGCAGATGGCTTTTTCGCTTTTCGGTTTGACGTCGGCGGCGCCGCCCACCGTGTTGATCAGGATCTGCTCGACCAAACCCGCGCACGAACCGCAGGAGCTGGCAGCCTTGGTGTGTTTCTTGACTTCGTCGACACTGAACAGCCCGTGCTCCTGAATGGCCTTGACGATGGTGCCTTTGCACACACCGTTGCAGCCGCAGACTTCGGCCGTGTCGGCCATGCTCATGGCTTTGTCCTGGCCTTGATGTCCTACGTCGCCTAAAGCCTGCTCCATAGATGAAGAGCCGCCGAACATCAGGTGATCGCGGATCTGCCGGATGTCGTGATTCTCACGGATCTGCCGGAAATACCAGCCGCCATCCGCCGTATCGCCGTACAGACAGGCGCCGACCAGCACGTCATCCTTGATCACCAGTTTCTTGTAGACCCCGCCAATCGGGTCCGACAGGGTAATGGTCTCGGTGCCTTCACCGCCCATGAAGTCGCCGGCGGAAAACAGATCGATGCCGGTGACCTTCAGTTTGGTCGAGGTCACCGAACCCTTGTAAGTGGCAAAGCCCAGTTGGGCGAGGTGGTTGGCGCAGACTTTGGCCTGTTCGAACAGTGGCGCCACCAAACCATAGGCGATGCCGCGGTGGCTGGCACACTCGCCGATGGCGTAGATTCGCGGGTCGTAGGTTTGCAGTGTGTCGTTGACCAGAATCCCGCGATTGCACGGAATGCCGGATTTCTCCGCCAGTTCGGTGTTGGGGCGAATGCCGGCGGCCATCACCACCAGGTCCGCGGGGATGATGTCGCCGTTCTTGAATTGCACCGACCCGACCCGACCGTTGCCCGCGTCGTGCAAGGCCTGGGTCTGCTCGCACAGGCGAAAGTGCAGGCCGCGAGACTCCAGGGCGGTTTGCAGTAGCTGGCCGCTGGTCTTGTCCAGTTGCCGCTCCAGCAACCACTCGCCGATATGCACCACGGTGACGTGCATGCCCCGCAGCATCAGGCCGTTGGCGGCCTCCAGGCCGAGCAGGCCGCCACCGATCACCACGGCGTGCCGGTAGGTTTTTGCGGTGTCGATCATGGCCTGGGTGTCGGCGATGTCGCGGTAGCCGATCACGCCCCCAAGGGTGTTGCCGGGAATGGGCAGGATGAAGGGCGTCGAGCCGGTGGCGATCAGCAGGCGATCGTATTCGGCTTCGCTGCCGTCTTCGGCAATGACCCGGCGCTTGACCCGGTCGATCTCCACCACTTTGCGGTTGAGCAGCAGTTTGATGTTGTTGTCCAGGTACCAGCTCAGGTCGTTGAGTACGATCTCTTCGAAGGTCTGTTCGCCCGCCAGTACCGGCGACAACAGGATGCGGTTGTAGTTGGTGTGCGGTTCGGCGCCGAAGACCGTGATGTCGTACAGCTCCGTGCTCAGTTTGAGCAGTTCTTCCAGGGTCCGGACCCCGGCCATGCCGTTGCCGATCATCACCAGTTTTAGTTTTTTCATCAGGTTCTCCGGGGAGCTCAGGCCTGCCTCATCAGGGTTCAGGCCTCGCTCGACAAATTTTGCGCAAACAAAAAAAAGGCGTCCCGCTAGTTGCCTAGCGAGGACGCCTTTGTCCTGGTCCCGTTCTCTCGGGAAGTGCAGCCTTCGTCGTTGAAGCCTGCGCTTTATGTCTGTTGAAAGGGGTAATGCAGTGGTTGTGCCAAGTCGCTCAGGTCGCGTGTTTGTTGGCTTTCTTCCCGTTCGCAAGGGCAGAGCCGCGAGGGCGTGCACCGATTCAAAGCGCGTTGCCCGCTAATGGAGCGCAACCACCAGCAGCACCAGATTGAGCAGCAACGATACCAGCGCCAATGTCCGCCAGACTTTCAGCGGCTCGCGCTCCAGCAACGGTTTGGGGCGCACGCTCAAACTGCGGCGTTCGCCCTGTTCGATCAGCAGTAACCATTCCTCTGCCGTTTCGAAGCGCTGGTCGGGAGCCGCCGCCACGGCGCGCTCCAGGTTATGGGCGATCCAGTCCGGCAGGTCGGGCCGGTAGCGGCTGGCGTTGACAGGGAGGCCAAACCTCGGGCGCTGGAACGCTTCGATTTCGCCATAGGGATAGTGCCCGGTGAGCAGGAAATACAAGGTCACACCGACGGCATACAAGTCCTGCTGTGGTGTCGGCACGTCGCCGCGAAAGGCTTCGGGCGCGATGTAACTGGGTGTGCCCGGCAGAGCCCAGGGCAGATCTTGCGAGAGGCCGGGGCAGTAGGCGAGGCCGAAATCCAGCAGGCGCAACTCACCGTCATCACCCAGCAACAGGTTTTCCGGTTTGATATCGCGATGCAGAATCTGCCGTCGATGCAGCAGGCCGACTGCTCGCAGCAAACGTTCGGCGATGTCTTGCCATTGGGCCAGTGGCAACGGTCCGCTTTGCTCATGTCGCTGAGCCAGGGTGGAGCCCGTATATTCACGCATCACGTAATACAAATGCTGACGCTGACTGGCGGCATGGACTTCGGGAAAATGTCGACCGGCCACGCGTTTGAGAAACCACTCTTCCGACAGTAACGCTTGCCCGGCCTGGTGATCGTCGTGCAGGCGCCCCGGCAGGGTTTTCAGCAACCAGGGTTGTTGCTGGCTGTCGCGAACGCGATAGAGCAGCGATTGCTGACTCTGCGCGACGATCCCTTCGACCTGCCAGCCCTCGAACGCCTGGCCCGGTTTCAGGGCTGGCGGCAGCGGCCATTGTTGCAAATGAATCAAGGCATCGCCAAGGCTCGCTTCACCGAGGGCATCGACCCGCACCAGCAAGGCGCTGGCGTTGTCCTGGCTGCCGGCCAGATGCGCGGCATTGACCAGGGTGTGCGCGGCGCTGTGCAGGTCCGGTTGATCGCGCAGGATCGCGGCAATGGCGGTATCGCCCAGGACGGCCCAGATGCCGTCGCTGAGCAGTACGAAACTTTCATTGAGACGCAACTCACCGTCGAGAAAGTCCAGCACCAGGTGTTGATCGAGGCCCAGCGCCCGTTTCAGCACATGCTGCATGCCCGGCTGGTCCCAGACGTGATCCTCGCTGATTCGCTGCAATTGATCGGCATGCCAGCGATACACCCGGCAATCGCCGACATGCGCCAGGGTAAAACGCCGGCCGCGCAGGACCAGAGCACTGATGGTGGTCAGCAGCGGTTGTCCGCCCCCATTGGCCTGCAACCAGCGGTTCTGCGCCAGCAACAGACGATCAAGTGCCTGTGCGACGCCCCAGGTTTCCGGCGTGGCGTAGTAATCCAGCGCCAGGGCCTGCAGCGTCGAACGGGCCGCGAGACCGCCATCGACACACTGGCTGACGCCGTCGGCGATGGCGAACAGATAACCTTTGCTCGCGGCCAGCGCCGGGGCCGGCGTGACCAGGCGCAGGGCATCCTGATTTTCCTCGCGAGGGCCGATGGCGCTGGCTTCGGCGAAACTCAATTGCAGGCTCATCGAGACCTCAGACCCGCGCAGCCGTCACGGCGGCCGAACCCCAGGTGGTTCTCCAGCGCCGTTTCACACCGTGCAGACCGAACCACGCCAGTATGCCGAGGCTGGCGAACAACCACAGGGCCAGCTGATAGCTGCCGGTACTTTGCTTGATCGCGCCCATGCCGGCCGCGAGGGCAAAACCACCGATGCCGCCGGCCATGCCGATCAGGCCGGTCATCACGCCGATTTCCCGACGAAAACGCTGCGGCACCAACTGGAACACCGCGCCATTGCCTGCGCCCAAACCGAGCATGGTGCAGACGAAAAGCGCCAGTGCGGCGTAGGAACTCGGCAGGTTGAAACCGACCGCGGCAATGCAGATCGCCGCAACGGTGTACATCGCCAGCAGGGTTCGAATGCCGCCGAACCGGTCAGCCAGCGCGCCGCCCAAGGGCCGCATCAAGCTGCCACCGAACACGCAGGCAGCCGTGTAGTAGCCGGCAGTCACCGGGCTCAAGCCGTACTGGTCGTTGAAGTAACCGGGCAGGGCGCTGGCCAGGCCGATGAAACCGCCGAATGTCACGCTGTAGAAAAACATGAACCACCAGCTGTCGCGATCGCCCAGGGCCTTGAAGTAGTCGGCCATGGATTTGGCTTTTGGCCGCTCGGGGGCGTTGCGGGCCAGCCAGGCGAAGACGACCAGGGTCAGGATCAACGGGATCAGGGCGAAACCGAACACGTTGCTCCAGCCAAATGCCGCCGCCAGCACCGGGGCGATCAATGCGGCGAACACCGTGCCTGAGTTCCCCGCGCCGGCGATGCCCATGGCTTTGCCTTGATGTTGCGGCGGATACCACTGCGATGCCAAGGGCAGGGCGACGGCGAAAGAGGCGCCGGCCATGCCGAGGAACAGCCCCAGCAGCAACGCTTGTTCGTAGCTGTGGATACCGAGTTTCCAGGCGCCGAACAGGGCGCAGATCACGATGACCTGGCCTATCACCCCGGCGGTTTTGGGCGACAGGCGATCGGCCAGCATCCCCATCACGAAGCGCAACACCGCCCCGGCCAGAATCGGCGTGGCGACCACCAGCCCGCGTTGCTGCGTTGTCAGGTGCAGGTCGGCGGCGATCTGTACCGCCAAAGGACCGAGCAGGTACCAGACCATGAAGCTCAGGTCGAAGTAGAGGAAGGCTGCGAACAATGTGGGTGTATGGCCGGATTTCCAGAAGCTTGAATTCATCGCGCACCTCAGCTGTGAAGAGTCTCGGAAGGAGTCATGAGCTTGCAGGTGGGGCGCCGTTACGGCCGCACCACCGGCCCCGTGCTGTGGGGCCAAAACGAAAAAACGCCGCCACCCGATTCGCCAAGGGCAAATGAGATGAGCGACGTCTTTGTCGTAGGTGGGGCAACCGCCGTTGGTTACCTGTGGTGATTACTTAGCCAGATCTGTGCCAACAACCGAAACCGGGTCGCCACCATTCGCGAGCAAGTCGGATCGCCGCACCGCCGCTCCCACATTCGACCGCGATCAAATGTGGGAGCGGGCTTGCTCGCGAAGGCGATAGAACATTCACCACAGGGGGTCAACCCAGCAGTTCGCTCATGGCAATAATCTGTTCCGCCACTTGAATCAGCTTCTGCTGTCGGCTCATTGCCTGGCGGCGCATCAGTGTGTAGGCCTCTTCCTCGTTGCAATTCTTCATTTTCATCAGCAGCCCTTTGGCCAGTTCGATGCGCTTGCGCTCGGCCAATTGCTGGTCGCGGGCATGCAGCTGGGCACGCAAGGCCTGATCGCTTTCGAAGCGCGCCATGGCCACATCGAGAATCGGCTGCAGGCGTTGTGCGTGTATGCCTTCGACGATGTAGGCACTGACCCCGGACTTGATTGCCTGTCGCATCACACCGGGGTCGTGTTCGTCGGTGAACATCACAATCGGTCGTGGCTGGTCGCGAGTCACCAGCACTACTTGTTCCATGACATCGCGACCCGGTGACTCGGTATCGATCAGAATCACGTCCGGACGCACCGTTTCGACGCGTTCGGGCAAGTCGATGGTCAGGCCGGATTCGTCGATCACCTCGAAACCGGCCTCGGTCAGGGCGGCCTTCAGGCGTCCGACTTTTTTTGCGGTGTCGTTGATCAGCAGGATACGCAGCATGTTCGTCGTCTCCTGTCAGCGGCTGGCGGATCGGTGCGAGCTGTCGCTCATGGCGTGCAGTTTGAAACTGCGGGCATAACCGGCCGGGTCCGAACCGTCCCAGATTTTGCCGTCGATCAACTGACTGCTGCGCATCTCCCCGGCTGACGAAGCGACGCCGACGGCACTGGCGGCCTCTCGATAGAGGTCCAGTTGCTGCACCTGCCGGGCCACCGCGAGATAGTCCGGGTCATCGCGCAACAAACCCCAGCGGCGGAACTGGGTCATGAACCACATGCCGTCGGACAGGTACGGCAGATTGACCTCGCCATCCCCGTGCAAGCGCAGCGCGTGCGGGTCTTGCCAGCAATGACCAAGGCCATCGGCGTATTCGCCCAGCAAGCGCGGTTCAATGCAGTCCAGTGGCGCGTCAAGGTACTGTGCGGCACTGAGCAAATGCGCGGTACTACGCCGATTCTCGGTGCTTTCTTCAATGAAGCGGCTGGCTTCCAGAATCGCCATCACCAACACCCGCGCGGTATTGGGGTATTGCTCGACGAACGCACGGGTGCAGCCGAGGACTTTTTCCGGATGATCGGGCCAGATGGTCTGGGTCGTGGCCAGGGTGAAACCGAGGTCCTGTTGCACCGCGCTGGCGGACCAGGGTTCGCCGACGCAGAACCCGTCGATACGCCCGGCTCGCAGGTGCGCGACCATTTGCGGTGGCGGCACCACTACGCTGTCGACATCCAGCAGCGGGTGAATGCCCTGGCTGGCGAGCCAGTAATACAACCACATGGCATGGGTGCCGGTTGGAAAAGTCTGGGCGAAGGTGAGTTTTGGGCGAGTTTGGTGCACGTGCCGATCCAGTGCTTCAGGAGTGCTCACCCCCAGCGCCTGCAAACCGCGGGACAGATTGATGCTCTGGCCGTTCTGATTCAGGCCCATCAACACGGCCATGTCGGTCGCCGCCACGCCGCCGATGCCCAGGTGAACGGCGTATATCAGGCCGTAGAGGCTGTGGGCTGCATCGAGTTCGCCGCTGACCAGTTTGTCTCGCAGGTTGGCCCAGGACGATTGGCGCTTGAGGTTCAGGGTCAAGCCGTGGGGTTGGGCAAAGCCCTGGGTGGCGGCGACTACCACCGAGGCGCAGTCGCTCAGGGCCATGAAGCCAAGATTGATTTCGGTTTTTTCCGGGGCATCGCTGCCATTGACCCAGGCCAGAGGGCCGGCTGATGGTTCGTTCATCGCACGTTCACCTTGCAAAAAAAACGTCGTCCCGGGTCCGTGCATGAGCAGGCCGGAGACGACGCCATTGTCTTTGCACCCATTCCGTCGCTGGCATGGGTGCTGGTACCTGGAATGGTGCAAGGCATATGCCATTAACCGTTGATTTGATCACGCGCCTCGCTTGCCACCCCGTTGCCCGGCTATAATCGCCGCCTCAATTCGCCGCCAATCGAGTCAAATCCGCCCATGTACACCCTGGCCCGTCAGCTGTTGTTCAAACTCTCCCCGGAAACCTCCCACGATCTGTCCCTGGACTTGATCGGTGCGGGCGGACGTCTTGGGCTCAACGGCTTGCTGTGCAAGGCCCCGGCGAAAAAGCCGGTTAACGTCATGGGCCTGGACTTCCCGAATCCGGTGGGGCTGGCCGCCGGTCTGGACAAGAACGGCGCGGCCATCGATGGTTTTGCCCAACTGGGTTTCGGTTTTGTCGAAATCGGCACCATCACTCCGCGTCCGCAGCCGGGCAACCCCAAGCCTCGCCTGTTCCGTTTGCCGGAAGCCGAGGCGATCATCAATCGCATGGGCTTCAACAACCTCGGCGTCGATCACCTGCTGGCCCGTGTGGCGGCGGCCAAGTACAAGGGCGTGCTGGGCATCAACATCGGCAAGAACTTCGACACCCCGGTCGAGCGTGCCGTGGACGACTACCTGATCTGCCTGGACAAGGTTTACGCCCACGCCAGCTATGTGACGGTCAATGTCAGTTCGCCGAACACACCGGGCCTGCGTAGCCTGCAATTCGGTGACTCCCTCAAGCAGTTGCTGGCCGATCTGGCCGAGCGCCGCGCGGAACTGGCATTGCGTCATGGCAAACATGTACCGCTGGCGATCAAGATCGCGCCGGACATGACTGACGAAGAAACCGCACAAGTTGCGCAAGCGCTGATCGAAACCGGAATGGATGCCGTCATCGCCACCAACACTACCCTGAGCCGCGTAGGCGTCGAAGGCATGGAGCATGGCGACGAAGCCGGTGGTTTGTCTGGCGCCCCGGTTCGCGACAAGAGCACCCACACCGTGAAAGTGCTGGCATCGGAACTGGGTGGTCGTCTGCCGATCATCGCTGCCGGCGGCATTACCGAAGGCAAGCACGCGGCGGAAAAAATCACCGCAGGTGCAAGTCTGGTGCAGATCTACTCGGGCTTCATCTACAAAGGCCCGGCGCTGATTCGTGAATCCGTAGACGCCATCGCCGCCTTGCGTTGAAGGCTGAAGGGAGCTTTTGTGGCGAGGGAGCTTGCTCCCGCTGGGCTGCGAAGCAGCCCCAAAGCACCCGCTTCAGTGAACCAAATTGATTGAGAACACCGGGTTTACGATTGCTTCGCAACCGGGCGGGAGCAAGCTCCCTCGCCACAAAAACAGGTTTTCCTTGCTTTGGAGCAGGCATAAAAAAGGGCTCCTTCAAAGGAGCCCCTGGGCCGGAGCCCGCCGTCCGGATGGGACGTGCGTGGTTAATTCAGTACAAAATCAGATTGTCGTGTCGGAGTGTTGTGCCCTGTAATTAGCCGACGGCGTGAAGTTCGTTGAGTCTGTGGATTCCCGCAGTGCCGGTCATACCGTCCCAGTTGTCGCCGCGTCCTTCTCGCCAGCCGTTGATCCAGGCTTGACGTACCGACGGTAGAGTAAAAGGGCAAAGCTCACGGGATTTGCCACCAACGCCATATTGATATCCGCGCAAAAATGCTCTTTCCAACGGATCACGCTTAAGTCTTCTCATAGGGTGCTGCCCTCGTTTGTTGACTGTATTTATCGCGTTGACCTCAATTGAGGCCTGGCAGAAAAATCTCTGCCGTTGGGGCTCGTTGCCGGCGTGACGAGCCAAGGTGTTGGCGTCATTGCGGCGCCAACCTGTATTGAGTTCTAACCAATGCGTCACATCGAGGGAATGATCGTTTTGTCATAAGGACGTAACTATTGATGTGCTAAGGCCATAAGTAACAGCGTGTTTTTCCCGTATTTATTGGCCAAACCCCGGTATGATCGGCCCTGCGCTGGATGATGGGCTTAATCCTTTAGTGAGAATGGCTCCCGTTGCCGGGATGCACTATTCGACGAAGGGTCGACTTATGACATTTTGTTGCATCAACTTTTTTATCTGCCCTTGCATCTAAGCTCATTTAACCCGGGCAGCAAGGGTGGAACGGCACACCTTCGTGCCACGCGGGCGCTCTTCGAGAAAAGTGCCTGATTGAAAACCGGACCGGCAATGCGTTGCCCGGTCACTCAGCTAAAGGTTCTGGAATTCCCATGTCCGATCGTTTCGAACTCTTCCTCACTTGCCCAAAAGGCCTTGAAGGCCTGCTCATCGAGGAAGCCGTCGGGCTTGGCCTTGAGGAAGCGCGGGAGCACACCTCTGCCGTGCGCGGCATGGCCACCATGGAAACCGCTTATCGCCTGTGCCTGTGGTCGCGTCTGGCCAACCGCGTGCTGCTGGTGCTCAAGCGTTTCCCGATGAAGGACGCCGAAGACCTGTACCACGGCGTGCTGGACATCGAGTGGGAAGACCACATGCTCAATGACGGCACCCTGGCCGTCGAATTCAGCGGCCATGGCTCGGGTATCGATAACACCCACTTCGGCGCGCTGAAGGTCAAGGATGCCATCGTCGACAAACTGCGCACCCCGCAAGGCGACCGTCCGTCCATCGACAAGCTCAACCCGGACCTGCGCATTCACCTGCGCCTGGACCGCGGCGAAGCCATTCTTTCCCTGGACCTGTCGGGCCACAGCCTGCACCAGCGTGGCTATCGCCTGCAGCAAGGCGCGGCGCCGCTCAAGGAAAACCTCGCGGCCGCCATCCTGATTCGCTCCGGCTGGCCACGTATCGCGGCCGAAGGCGGCGCTCTGGCCGACCCGATGTGCGGTGTCGGCACCTTCCTGGTGGAAGCGGCGATGATCGCTGCCGACATCGCGCCGAACCTGCGTCGCGAGCAGTGGGGCTTCACCGCCTGGCTCGGTCACGTCCCGGCGCTGTGGAAAAAACTGCACGAAGAAGCCAGCGAACGCGCGGCGGCCGGCATGGCCAAGCCACCGCTGTGGATTCGCGGCTACGAAGCCGATCCGCGGCTGATTCAGCCGGGCCGTAACAACGTCGAGCGTGCCGGCCTGAGCGAGTGGATCAAGATCTATCAGGGCGAAGTCGCGACGTTCGAACCGCGCCCGGACCAAAACCAGAAAGGCCTGGTGATCTGCAACCCTCCGTACGGCGAGCGTCTGGGCGATGAGGCGAGCCTGCTCTACCTCTACCAGAACCTCGGCGAGCGCCTGCGTCAGGCCTGCCTGAACTGGGAAGCGGCGGTGTTCACCGGCGCGCCGGACCTGGGCAAGCGCATGGGCATCCGCAGCCACAAGCAATATTCGTTCTGGAACGGCGCCTTGCCCTGCAAGCTGTTGCTGATCAAGGTACTGCCGGATCAGTTCGTCACCGGCGAGCGTCGTACTCCGGAACAGCGTCAGGTCGAGCGTGAGCAAGCCGCCTACGATCAGGCACCGAACGAACCGCAGGAACGCAAGTTCAACAAAAACGGCAACCCGATCAAACCGACGCCGGCACCGGCTCCGGTGGTCGAGCAACCGCGCCTGAGCGAAGGCGGGCAGATGTTCGCCAACCGCCTGCAAAAGAACCTCAAGGCCCTGGGCAAGTGGGTCAAGCGTGAAGGCATCGACTGCTACCGCGTGTACGATGCCGACATGCCGGAATACTCCATGGCCATCGACCTGTATCACGACTGGGTCCATGTTCAGGAGTACGCCGCGCCGAAATCCATCGATCCGGAAAAAGCTTCGGCCCGCATGTTCGATGCCCTGGCGGCGATTCCGCAGGCGTTGAACATCGACAAGAACCGTGTGGTGGTCAAGCGCCGCGAGCGTCAGAGCGGCACCAGGCAGTACGAGCGACAGGCGGCGCAGGGCAAGTTCGTCGAGGTCAATGAGGGTGGCGTGAAGCTGCTGGTGAACCTCACCGATTACCTCGACACCGGTCTGTTCCTCGACCATCGGCCAATGCGTATGCGTATCCAGAAAGAGGCGGCCGGCAAACGCTTCCTCAATCTGTTCTGCTACACCGCAACGGCCAGCGTGCATGCGGCCAAGGGCGGCGCGCGCAGCACCACCAGTGTCGACCTGTCGAAAACTTATCTGGACTGGGCGCGTCGCAACCTGTCGCTGAACGGTTTTTCCGACAAGAACCGCCTGGAGCAGGGCGATGTGATGGCGTGGCTCGAAGCCAGTCGTGACGAGTACGACCTGATCTTCATCGACCCGCCGACGTTCTCCAACTCCAAGCGCATGGAAGGCGTCTTCGACGTGCAACGTGACCAGGTGCAACTGATCGACCTGGCCATGGCGCGTCTGGCACCCGGTGGCGTGTTGTACTTCTCCAACAACTTCCGCAAGTTCGAACTGGAGGCCAATCTCGGCGAGCGTTATGCGGTCGAGGACATCACCGCGCAGACCATCGATCAGGATTTTGCCCGCAACGCCAAGATCCATCGCGCCTGGAAAATCATGGCACGTTGATGGTTGACCCCCCCTGTAGGAGCGAGCTTGCTCGCGATGGTCGATAACGATAACGCGGACATCCTGGATGTACGCGGCGCTTTCGAATCCATCGCGAGCAAGCTCGCTCCTACAGGGTGCTGGTCAAATTAGTGGCTAATAGCTATAACTCAACGCATGGCCAAAGGGTTTATCCGCACCTGGCGTTTTGAGTTTGCGTTTTATGTCGTTGCACGCCGTGCGCCCAAAGATCCTGGGTTTTATTCGTGAAGATGTCTCGGCCTGGCTGGTCGCGCTGCTGGTGTTGCTTGTCGGTGGCGTGCTCACCGGGTTGCTGGCGTGGTCGACGCTGAATCTGTTTCACCATCAATTGCGGCAACGTTTCCAACTGCTGGCCAGTGAACGTTACAGCCGTATCGAAGAGCGTTTCGAAGATCAGGAGCAGCGCCTCGATGGCCTGCGCCGGTTTTTCGCCAATTCCGATTCGGTTTCCCGAGCGGAATTCGATGGTTACACCCAGCCTTTGCTGCTGCGAACTCAGGCTTATTCCTATGCCGAACGGGTCACTCGTGACCAGCGGGCGGCGTTCGAGCATCGAGTGCGTGACGAAGGCTTGAGCAACTTCACCCTGAGAGAGCTCAACGCCGCCGGCCAACTGCAACTGGCCGGCGAGCGAGATGAGTACGTCGTGGTGCTGTATAGCCAGACTCAAAGCAAACTCGGTTCTCCCCTCGGTTACGACTTGCTGGCCCAGCCCTTGCGTCGTGCCACGCTTGATCGTGCCGATCAGCATGGCGGCATGGCAGTGTCGCAACCGATGCATCTGGTGAGCATCGAGCCGGCCTATGCGCGAGGCGTGCTGCTGGTCGCGCCGGTCATGCAGCGCAACAGTCAGAACCGCACCGCAACGAAGCCCTACGGTTATGTGATGGCCGTGATCAGCATGCGCCAGTTGCTGGCGGACGGACTGCCGGAAGCGAGTCGCGACTATCTCTCGGTGCGCATCCTCGATTTGTCTACCGACGACCAGCACGAAGTGTTGTTCGAGTCGCCCAACCCGCCGGCCATCAGCGAGTTGTCCGCCACTCGCCTGTTGCGCATGGCCGACCATGACTATCAAGTCGATATCCAGCCCAGCGACGCATTCTTGCAGGCCAACCATTCCTCGGTGACCAGCCTGGTGGTGTTGGGTGGATTGCTCAGTGTGTTGCTCAGTGCCTTGCTGTATGTGTTGGTCAGTCAGCGTCAGCGCGCGCTGAAACTGGTCGAGCAACGCACCCGGGAGTTGCGCGATCGGGAACAGGAACTGCGCGGTACCCATGGTCAGTTGCGTGGCGTGCTGAATGCCGCCACCCAGGTCGCGATCATCGCCACCGACCTGCGCGGCGTCATCAGTACCTTCAACGCCGGCGCCGAGCAGATGCTTGGCTACACCAGCGCCGAAGTGGTCGGCCACATGACGCTGGAGAACCTGCACCTGCCCCGGGAACTGGTCGCTCGCTCGGCGGAGTTGAGCGCACGCTATGGCAAACCGGTGCCGACCTGTCACGCGATGCTGGTCGAAAGCGACGTGGAAGGCGGGCACGAGGCGCGGGAGTGGACGTTGGTGCGCGGCGATGGCAGCCATTTGATGGTCAACATGCTCGCCACGCCAGTGCTCGACGAGCAAGGCCTGTGGGTCGGGCACCTGGCAGTGTGCATCGACATCACCGAACGCAAACGGGTCCACGAAGCGCTCGCTGCGCGGGACCTGCTGTTGAAGAAACTCAGCGCCCATGTGCCCGGCGGCATCTACCAGTTCAAGATGGAGTTCGACGGGCGTTTCAGCGTGATCTACGCCAGCGACGGGATTCGCGAGATCTACGAGCTTGAACCCGACGTGCTGCTGCTCAATGCCGAAGCGATTTTCACCCGGATTCACCCTCAGGACTCTGCCCGTGTCCGCGCCTCGATCCGTGCTTCGGCCGACACCCTCAGCCCCTGGCGCGAGGAGTACCGCGTGCAACTGCCACAACGTGGTTTGCGTTGGGTGCGCGGCGAAGCCACACCGGAGGAACTGCCAGGGGGCGGCGTGCTGTGGCACGGCTACATCTCGGACATTTCCGATATGAAGCGGGTGGAGGAAGAGTTGCGCGCGTTGTCGGTCACCGATGCGCTGACCGGTATCCACAACCGGCGTTATTTCCAGGAGCGCCTGACCACCGAAATGGCCCGGGTGGAGCGCGGCGGTGGGGATCTGTCGGTGATCATGCTCGATATTGACCATTTCAAGCGCATCAATGACCTGCACGGCCACGCCATCGGTGATCGGGTGTTGCAGGCCGTGTGTGAACGGATTGGCCACCGGCTGCGCCGCACCGATGTGTTCTGCCGTTTGGGCGGTGAGGAATTCATGGTGCTGTGCCCGGATATCAGCGGCGAACACGCCTATGTATTGGCCTTGCAATTGTGGCAAGGCTTGCGCAGTTCACCCATAGAAGGTGTCGGTACGGTCACCGCCAGTTTCGGGATTGCCAGTTGGCGGGCCGGGGAGGGCGCCGATGCCTTGCTGTTGCGCGCGGATTCGGGGGTTTACGCGGCGAAGCAGGCAGGAAGGGATCGGGTTGAGGCGGAAATGAATTAACCCGGGCCGTACGCTGACCCTGTAGGAGCGAGCTTGCTCGCGATGGTCGATAACGATAACGCGGACATACTGGATGTACGCGGCGCTCTGGAATCCTTCGCGAGCAAGCTCGCTCCTACAAGGGGCAATGCAGTGCTTACAACACCGAAGCCGTCTGCGGCAGTTTCTGTTGGCGGTACAGGTCCAGCAGCACCTGATCGAGCACCGAAGAGGCGCCGAACGGGGCCTTGTCGTTGAGGATCGCCACCACTGCCCAGGTGTTGCCGTTGATATCGCGACTGAAACCGGCAATCGCCCGCACGGTGTTCAAGGTGCCGGTCTTGACGTGGGCTTCGCCGCGCATCGCAGTGGTCTTCAGGCGTTTGCGCATGGTGCCGTCGGTGCCGGCAATCGGCATCGAACTGATGTACTCGGCGGCATACGGGCTGTGCCACGCCGCTTCGAGCATCGAGGCCATTTCCCGGGCGCTGACGCGCTCGGCACGGGACAGGCCGGAGCCGTTCTCCATCACCAGATGCGGCGCGGTGATGCCCTTTTTCGCCAGCCACTGGCGCACGACACGCTGGGCAGCCTTGGCGTCGTCACCATCGGCATCGGTGCGAAAGCGTTGACCGAGGCTCAGGAACAACTGCTGGGCCATGGTGTTGTTACTGTACTTGTTGATGTCGCGGATGATTTCCGCCAGGTCCGGGGAAAACGCCCGGGCCAGGACCTTGGCGTCTTTCGGTGTTGGCGCCAGTACATCCTTGCCCTGAATGCTGCCGCCCAGTTCTTTCCAGATCGCGCGAACGGCACCGGCGGTGTAGGTTGCGTGGTCGAGCAGCGACAGGTAAGTCTGCGAGCTGCAGCCTTCACCCAATTGACCGCCGACCGTCACGGTCACGCTGCCATCGGCTTGCGCCACCGGGTTGTAACGCACGCCGCCGGTGCATTGCTTGGAATTGAGGGTTTTGACCTGATTGTCGATGCGGATGCTCGCAATCGGTGGCTCCACCGAGACCAGCACCTTGCCCGAGTCATTGCGCGCGACGAAGCGCAGCGCCTTGAGGTTGACCAGCAGCGAGTCGGGTTTGACCAGGAACGGTTTGTTCTCGTCGTTGCCGTCGTCATTGAACTCCGGCAGTTGCGGTTGCATGAAGAAGGTTTTATCCAGCACCAGGTCGCCAGTGACCTGAGTGACACCGTTGGCACGCAGGTCGCGCATCAACAGCCAGAGTTTTTCCATGTTCAGCTTCGGATCGCCGCCACCCTTGAGGTAGAGGTTGCCGTTGAGAATGCCGCCACTGAGGGTGCCGTCGGTGTAGAACTCGGTTTTCCACTGGTGGTTCGGGCCGAGCATTTCCAGTGCCGCGTAGGTGGTGACCAGTTTCATGGTCGACGCCGGGTTGACCGACACGTCTGCGTTGAACACCGTCGGGGTGCCGGGGCCGGTGAGCGGGATCATCACCAGCGACAGGGCATTGTCCTGCAACTTGCTGGCTTTCAGGGCTTTTTCAACGTTGGGCGACAACGCAGTATTGATCGGAGCAGCGGAAACGGAGAGGGCCAGGGGGAGAAGAAAACCGGCCAACAGCAATGGACGCAAAGATTTGATCATCTGAAATAAAACCCTACAGTCGAGGGGAAAAAAGACGAGGGCATGGAGATAAATTCCCTCAATGGTCATGAAAGTGTCGGCATTATGCCCCAAGGTGCCACGACTTGTGCCGTGCGCTGGCCGTCTAATCGGCTATTTTTTTACCGGCGGTAGGCGTCGTGGACCAGAGAGTCAGGCAATCGGCGGCTTAAACTGCTAAAGTGCCGCCCGTTATTACTTAAGAGGATTGTTCCAATGGCGACTAACCGTTCCCAGCGTCTGCGCAAAAAACTGTGCGTCGATGAATTTCAAGAGCTGGGTTTCGAACTGAACCTGGATTTCAAAGAAGATTTGGCTGATGAAGCCATTGATGCTTTCCTCGACGCGTTCCTCAAAGAAGCCATGGAAGCCAACGGTCTGGGTTATGTTGGCGGCGACGACTACGGTCTGGTTTGCCTGCAGAAGCGTGGCTCGGTCAGCGCTGAACAGCGCGCTGCCGTTGAAGCCTGGCTCAAAGGCCGCACCGAGCTGACCAGTGTTGAAGTCAGCCCGCTGCTGGACGTCTGGTACCCGGAAAAGCCGATCAATCCGGTAGCTTGATGTTCTGAAAAAAAACGGCGACCCAAGGGTCGCCGTTTTTTTTGCGAAGATCAAAAGATCGCAGCCTCGTTTCACTCGACAGCTGCTACATGGATTGCATTGCCCTGTAGCAGCTGTCGAGTGAAACGAGGCTGCGAGCTTTTAGCTTTTACGCCAGTTCAGAATCACCATCGTTAGAACCCCCGCCACAATTCCCCAGAACGCCGAACCGATGGAAAACAGCGTCAGCCCCGATGCCGTGACCATGAAGGTAATCAGTGCTGCTTCACGTTCCTTCACTTCGCTCATGGCGATGCTCAAGCCGTTGATGATTGAGCCGAACAGCGCCAGCGCAGCAATCGACAGCACCAGTTCCTTGGGCAGCGCGGCGAACAATGCCGCGAGCGTCGCGCCGAATACACCGGCGATCCCGTAGAAAATTCCGCACCAGACGGCGGCGGTGTAGCGCTTGTTACGATCCTCGTGGGCATGCGGCCCGGTGCAGATCGCCGCGCTGATCGCCGCCAGATTGATCCCGTGGGAGCCGAACGGTGCCAGCAGCAAACTGGCGATGCCGGTGGTGGTGATCAGCGGTGAGGCCGGCACCGTGTAGCCATCAGCGCGCAATACGGCGATGCCGGGCATGTTTTGTGATGTCATGGCGACGACAAACAGCGGGATACCGATGCTGATGGTCGCCGCCAGGGAGAAGTGCGGCGTGGTCCAGACCGGCGTAGCCACTTCAAGGTGAAAACCGCTGAAGTCCAGCAGCCCCATGAACCCTGACAATGCCGTGCCGATCAGCAATGCAGCCAACACCGCATAGCGCGGCGACAGGCGCTTGACCACCAGGTAAGTGACAAACATCCCCAGTACCAGGGCAGTGCGGTGTTGCGCAGCAACGAAAATCTCGCTGCCGATCTTGAACAGGATCCCGGCCAGCAAGGCGGCGGCCAAGGATGCCGGAATCTTTTTCATCAGCCGTTCGAAGCTGCCGGTCAGCCCGCAAATCGTCACCAGCACCGCGCAGGTAATATAGGCACCAATGGCTTCGCCGTAGCTCACACCGCCCAGGCTGGTGATCAGCAGTGCGGCGCCGGGGGTCGACCAGGCAATGGTGATCGGCGTGCGATAGCGCAGGGACAGGCCAATGGAGCACACCGCCATGCCGATCGAGATCGCCCAGATCCACGACGAAATCTGCCCGCTGCTCAGGCCCGCCGCTTGCCCGGCCTGAAACATCAGCACCAGGGAACTGGTGTAGCCGGTCATCATGGCGATGAACCCGGCGACGATAGCCGAGGGCGAGGTGTCGGCCAAAGGGCGGAGCTGCGCGTGCGTGGCGTCGTTCATGACGGTGGTGTTCCTTATACGGATGAAGATGTCCGCAGCAACGCAGAGCCCTGTGGGAGCGGGCTTGCTCGCGAAAGCGGTTTGTCAGTCACATCGATGTTGGATGTGCTGCCGTCTTCGCGAGCAAGCCCGCTCCCACAGGGATCGCGTTAAAAAGGCGGATTCTGTGAACAAGCCTAAACTCAAAAGTAGCCAGACGTTGCGATACAGCCGAGGCGACTTTCAGCCGTACAGTCGTGTTGCCACCATCCATTGTGTACAATCGCGGTGTTTTTTACGCGATACTTGCCAGCGACCCACTGTGCCGTATTACAGTCACCGTCAATTCGCCGCAGTTTTTCCGACTCGAGTGCCCATGAACGAACAGTTGCAACCCCTAAAGAAACAACCGCGAGCAGGCAAAGCCGGCCGTAGCGGTACTCAGGACGATATTGTCTACGCGCATATCTTCGAGGCCATCCTCGAGCAGCGTCTGGCGCCCGGCACCAAGTTGAGCGAAGAAGCGCTGGGGGAAATTTTCGGGGTCAGCCGCACCATCATTCGCCGCGCCTTGTCGCGCCTGGCCCATGAAGGCGTGGTGCTGCTGCGTCCGAATCGCGGCGCCGTGGTTGCCAGTCCGAGCGTTGAAGAGGCACGTCAAGTGTTCCTGGCCCGGCGCCTGGTGGAACGAGCCATCACGGAACTCGCTGTCGTGCACGCCACTGCCGAGCAAATTGCCGAATTGCGGCAGATGGTCAACGACGAGCGCGACAGCTTCTCCCGTGGCGATCGCGGTGCCGGCATCCGCCTGTCGGGTGAATTCCACCTGAAACTGGCCGAAGCGGCGAAGAACGCACCGCTGATCAGCTTCCAGCGCAGCCTGGTGTCGCAGACTTCGCTGATCATCGCCCAGTACGAAAGCGGCAACCGTTCCCATTGCTCCTACGACGAGCACACCCAACTGATCGATGCCATCGAGGCGCGGAACGGTGAGTTGGCAGTGAACTTGATGATGCACCACATGGATCACATCGACAGCAAACTCAACCTCGACGAGGAAAGTGCTTCGGATGATCTGCATGCAGTGTTCTCGCATTTGCTGCAGACCAAGAAGCCTGGGCGTTCGACTGCCAAGCTTTAATTTAGGACGCGAGTCGTGTCCTTCGCGAGCAAGCCCGCTCCCACATTGGATCTCCAGCGAACACAATATTTGTGTGCGATATAGAACCAATGTGGGAGCGGGCTTGCTCGCGAAGGCGGTGTGTCAGGCGACATTGATGTTGGATGTGCCGGCCCCTTCGCAGGCAAGCCAGCTCCCACCGTTTTTATGGTGACTCCGGCATTTGCAAACACCCCCAATCCCCTGTGGGAGCGGGCTTGCTCGCGAAGGCGGCGTGTCAGGCGACATCAATGTTGGATGTGCTCACAGCCATATCGGAGTTCTGCGTGCGGCCGGTTTCGTAGTAGGCCTTGAGGTTCTCGGCAATCTGCTGCACGACCTTGTTGAAGGCCTTGGCCAGCAACCACTCAGCCAGCCTGCCACCGCGCAGGCTGTAGCTCATTTGCAGGGTGATGCGTGTTGCGTCGCCTTCGGCATGCAAGGCATAGCTGAAGCTGGCCTGGCGAAACGGGAAGGGCGACTCATTGCTGCCCTTGTGCAACCGCAGCACAAACCCCGTGCCTTCCTGCCACTGCACCACGCTTTCATCCAGATACTGACCGCCCTTGCGCAACACCCGGCGACTGGCGCCGAGGCCTTCTTGTGCACCGGGATGAAACTGGCAACCGGTCAACCCCGACACATAGTGCGGGGCGAGGCTCAGGTCGCGCAGTTTGGTCCAGGCGGCTTGTGGCGGCAAATCGAGAAAAACACTGTGGCTGGCGATTGCGGGCATGTCGGAACTCCTTTTGTTATTCGAATGCTTGAAAGATCGCAGCCTCGTTTCACTCGACAGCTCCTACAGAGATTGAGGTTCAACTGTAGGAGCTGCCGCAGGCTGCAATCTGTTCAGGGCTGTGCCGCGTCGAGAAACGCCGGGCGTTCACCTGCGCCATGCACCGCGATGTCCGCGCCGCTGACATAGCGGGCCAGCGATGACGCCAGGTACAAACAGGTATCGCCAATGTCTTGCGGAGTCGCCAGGCGTTGCAGCGGAATAGTCGCCGCCACCCGGGCAATGCCCGCGTCGTCACCATAATGCATGGCTGCCTGCTCGGTGAGAATCAGCCCGGCGGTCACCGCATTGACCCGCACCTTCGGTGCCCATTCCACCGCCAGCGAGGTGGTCAGGTTCAGCAGGCCGGCCTTGGCCGCGCCATAAGCGGCGGTGCCGGGGGAGGGGCGGGTGGCGCTGACGCTGCAAATATTGATGATCGCACCGCCGTCGGCCTGGGCCTGCATCACCTGGTTGGCCTGCTGGCACAGGTTCAGTGGCGCGATCAGGTTCAAGCGAATGATCGCTTCACTGAAACGGGGAGAAGCCGTGGCCGCGTCGGCATTCGGTGAGCCGCCGGCGTTGTTGACCAGTACATCGAGGCGGCCGAAACGCTCGACGATTTGTGCGATCAAGCGCCCGGATTGTTCGACGTCCCGCAGGTCGCAGGGCACGAACAGCGTCTCGCGCCCGCCGCTGACAGGCAAGGATTGCGGGGCTTCGCGACCGCAGATCACCACCTCGGCGCCGCAGTCGAGAAAGCGCTGGCTGATGCCGCGACCCACACCTTTGCCACCGCCGGTGACCAGTATCACTTTGCCGCGAAAGTCCATTGGATCAAGCATGGGAATTCTCTTTTTGGCGCTCGGGAATGCCGTCGATGCTAGGTCTGTGGTCCCTGTAATCCAACGTCCGATGAGACTAGAGACTGTAGGAGCGAGCTTGCTCGCGAAAAACGTCTGGACAACGCGTTCAGTCAGGCTGGGCACGTTTTCGTCGACGTCCATCGCGAGCAAGCTCGCTCCTACAGGTACAGGGGCGTAGTCCTGTCGGACGATGTTGCGCAGCCGGCCCGTCTGAATAATCCGGCTACAACAACAGGCCGGGAGGACACCTTATGGGCGCTTCAGCGCAAGGGCACTTCGTTACGCTGCCGGATGGATTGCAGCTGCGCTATGTGGATACAAGCGGGAAGGATGGCGGCAACGGCGAGCCGGTGATTTTCATCCATGGCAGCGGGCCGGGCGCCAGCGGTCACAGCAACTTCAAGCAGAACTACCCGGTGTTTGCCGAAGCCGGTTACCGGGTCATTGTTCCCGACCTGCCGGGCTACGGCGCCTCGGACAAACCCGACACCCTCTACACCCTGGACTTCTTCGTTGCCGCCCTGAGCGGTCTGCTCGATGCCCTCGACATCCAGCGTTGTGTGCTGGTCGGTAACTCCCTGGGCGGTGCCATCGCAATCAAACTGGCCCTCGACCAACCGCAGCGTGTCAGCCGTCTGGTGTTGATGGCCCCTGGCGGCCTGATGGAAAAAGAACAGTATTACCTGCAGATGGAAGGCATCCAGAAAATGGGTGCGGCCTTCGCCAAAGGTGAACTGAACGATGCGGCGGGCATGCGTCGCCTGCTGGCCCTGCAGCTGTTCGACGAAAGCCTGATCAGCGACGAAACGGTCAATGAGCGCGTGGCCGTGGTGCAGCAACAGCCGGTGTGTGTGCTGTCGACCATGCAGGTGCCGAACATGACCGCGCGCCTGGGCGAGTTGCAATGCCCGATCCTCGGTTTCTGGGGCATGAACGACAAGTTCTGCCCGTCCTCCGGTGCTCAAACCATGCTTGAAAACTGCACCGGCATCCGTTTCGTGATGCTCAGCGAGTGCGGACATTGGGTTCAGGTCGAGCACCGTGATCTGTTCAACCGCCAGTGCCTGGCGTTTCTTCAGGAGGCCCGCGGATGAGCGTGCAATTGCGCCGTGAGTTCGGCGAAGAGCTTTATCAGGCGCTGCTCAGCGGCTCCACCCTGGCACCGCTGACCGAGCGTTGGCCGTCGATCAGTATCGAAGACGCCTATCACATTTCCCTGTACGCCATTGAGCGTCGGGTGGCGGCCGGTGACCGGATCGTCGGCAAGAAAATCGGCGTGACCTCGGCGGCGGTCCAGCAGATGCTCAACGTGCATCAGCCGGATTTCGGCTTCATCACGCGGCAGATGTCGTTCGATGACGATGCGCGGATTTCCCTGTCGGCCAACAAACTGATCCAGCCCCGCGCCGAGGGCGAGATCGCCTTCAAGCTCAAGCATGATCTGGTCGGCCCCGGCATCACCGAAGCCGATGTGCTGGCCGCTACCGAATACGTGATGCCGTGCTTCGAGATCGTCGATTCGCGGATTCACGACTGGCGCATTCGCATCCAGGACACTGTGGCCGACAACGCGTCGTGCGGCGTTTTTGTATTGGGCGACAGCCAGGTCGACCCGCGTGAGCTGGACCTGCCCAACTTGCGCATGCGCGTGTTCAAGAACGGAGAGCCGCTAAGTGAAGGCCTGGGTTCGGCGGTTCAGGGCAATCCATTGACTGCCGTGGCCTGGCTGGCCAACACCCTGGGCGCGTTCGGCATTCCGTTCAAGGCCGGGGAAATCATCCTGTCCGGCTCCCTGGTACCGCTGGAACCGGCCCGTGCCGGCGACCTTTTTTCGCTGACTATCGATGGCCTGGGCAGTGCCCGGGTGTCTTTCTGCGCCTGACTTTTGGAGTTTGACCCAATGAGCAAAAAACTCAGAGCGGCCATTATCGGCCCGGGCAATATCGGCACCGATCTGCTGATGAAAATGTGCCGATCGGAATGGATCGAGCCAGTATGGATGGTTGGCGTCGACCCTGAGTCCGAAGGCCTGAAACGTGCCCGGGAAATGGGCATTAAAACCACCGCCGGCGGTGTCGATGGCTTGCTGCCGCACGTGCTCGACGATGATATTCGCATCGCCTTCGACGCCACCTCGGCCTACGTGCACGCGGAAAACAGCCGCAAGCTCAACGAGCTGGGTGTGATCATGATTGACCTCACGCCGGCGGCCATCGGCCCGTTCTGCGTGCCGCCGGTCAATCTCAAGGAACATGCAGCAACCTTGGCGATGAACGTCAACATGGTCACCTGCGGTGGCCAGGCGACTATCCCGATGGTGGCGGCGGTGTCGCGGGTGCAACCGGTGAGCTACGGCGAAATCGTTGCCACCGTGTCTTCCGGTTCGGTCGGTCCGGGCACGCGGCAGAACATCGATGAATTCACCCGCACCACGGCCGGTGCAGTGGAGAAGATCGGCGGCGCCCGACGCGGTAAAGCCATCATCGTCATCAACCCGGCCGAGCCGCCGCTGATGATGCGCGACACCATCCACTGCCTGACCGATGACGAGCCGAACCAGGATGCAATCCGCATTTCCGTGCTGGAGATGGTCCGCGAGGTTCAGCGCTATGTGCCCGGCTACAAGCTGATCAACGGGCCGGTGTTCGACGGGCGCAAGGTGTCGATCTTTATCGAGGTCGAAGGCCTCGGCGATTTCCTGCCCAAGTCCGCCGGCAACCTCGACATCATGACCGCCGCCGGATTGCGCACGGCCGAGATGTTCGCCGAAGAAGCCCACAAGGGCACCCTGCAATTGCCTGTCCGTTGAGTGGAGATGAGTATGAATTTGCAAGGTAAGAGCGTCCGTCTGCATGACATGAGCCTGCGCGACGGCATGCACGCCAAACAGCATCAAATCAGCATTGAACAAATGGTCGCGGTGGCCACCGGCCTCGATGCGGCCGGTGTGCCACTGATCGAAATCACCCACGGTGATGGTCTGGGCGGTGCGTCGTTGAACTACGGTTTCCCGGCCCACAGTGACGAGGAGTATTTCGCCGCGGTGATCCCGCAGATGAAGCAGGCCAAGGTTTCGGCCCTGTTATTGCCGGGGATCGGTACGCTTGATCATCTGAAAATGGCCCATGAGCATGGTGTGTCGACCATTCGTGTGGCGACCCATTGCACCGAGGCGGACGTCTCCGGTCAGCACATCGGCATGTCGGCGAAGATGGGCCTGGACACCGTCGGCTTCCTGATGATGGCGCATATGGTCAGCGCGGAGAAACTGCTGGAGCAGGCGCGGCTGATGGAGAGTTACGGCGCCAATTGCATCTATTGCACCGACTCGGCCGGCTACATGCTGCCCGATGAAGTCACGCAAAAGATCGGTGCCTTGCGCGCCGGGCTGAACGCCGGGACCGAAGTCGGTTTCCACGGCCACCACAACATGGGCATGGCCATTGCCAACTCCCTGGCCGCCATCGAGGCCGGTGCTGCGCGCATCGATGGCTCGGTAGCAGGCCTTGGCGCGGGAGCGGGCAACACGCCGCTGGAAGTGTTCGTCGCGGTGCTGGAACGGATGGGCGTCAACAGTGGTGTCGATCTGTACCGGATCATGGACGTGGCCGAAGACCTGGTGGTGCCGATGATGGACCAGCCGATCCGCTTGGATCGCGATGCTCTGACCCTGGGGTACGCCGGGGTCTACAGCTCGTTTTTGCTGTTCGCCAAGCGTGCTGAGCAGAAGTACGGTATTGCCGCTCGCGAGCTGCTGGTGGAGTTGGGCCGCCGCGGCACCGTGGGGGGACAGGAGGACATGATCGAAGACTTGGCGCTGACCCTGTCCCGCGCTCGCGGGGTCTTGCCGACCTGATCCTTGCTGGAACGAAAAAACCACAGAATTCGGTTAATGCCGATCAGTTAAGCCACAACGCAATCTGTAGCAGCTGGCGTAGCCTGCTGCTACAAGGAAGGCGTAGCGTCTGGGTTCGCCTGACTGATCGGCATTACCGAATTCGGTGGTTTTTTTTATGACTATTGCAAAGCGCGCTCAGGGCAGCAGATTGCGTACCACCGGTGGATAGCAGTTGATGGCCGCGCTCGAACAGCTGAAATACGCGGTGGTCGGTCGGTAGGCTTCATTCTTGAACAATTGACACAGGCTGGCGGTGCTGCCGGCACAGACAATGATGAACAGGGCGCAGGTGGCTTTTCGCATGGCGAGCCTCGACACGGATTTTTGTTGTTGTAGAGGTACGTTATTGCGATGGGTCAAATGCTGCTTCGTCCGAATGGACTACTCGATGACTTGAAAACTCCACCCCCCCTTGTGGGAGCGGGCTTGCTCGCGAAAGCGGCGTGTCAGGCGACGTGGATGTTGGAGGTGCCGGCCCCTTCGCGAGCAAGCCCGCTCCCACAAGGTTATTTGGTGTTTCCAGGAGCGGTGTCTGGCTGCAATCCATGGTGGGAGCGGGCTTGCTCGCGAAAGCGGCGTGTCAGGCGACGTGGGTGTTGGAGGTGCCGGCCCCTTCGCGAGCAAGCCCGCTCCCACAGGTTATTTGGTGTTTCCAGGATCTGTGTCTGGCTGCAATCCCTTGTGGGAGCGGGCTTGCTCGCGAAAGCGGCGTGTCAGGCGATGTGGGTGTTGGCTGTGCCGGCCTCATCGCGAGCAGGCTCGCTCCTACAGGTTTTGTGTGGTGTCAGGTTCGTTGGGCGAGGGCGCCCATGGCCATGAACAACGCTGCAATTGCCCGGGCTTCATGAAGTTCGCCACGGGCCACCAGTTCGGGGATCTGCGCCAGTGGTATGCGCAGGCATTCCAGGGGTTCGGGTTCGTCGCCTTGCAGTTGGCAGGGGCTCAGTTGTTCGGCCAGCACCACTCGGTAGCGATGGCACAAATGCCCCGGTGCCAGTGTCAGTTCGCCCAGTTCGGTGAGGCGTGCGGCGCGCATGCCGACTTCTTCACTCAACTCGCGCTGCGCTGCCTGCAAATAGTCTTCATCGGGCTCCGCGCCGCCCTTGGGCAGGCCGAGTATGGTTTTTTCCACGCCGACCGCGTATTCGCGCACCAGCAGCACATGCTGCGGATCAGGCATCGCCACCAGCATCACCGAGCGATAACCGGTGCCGCGCAAGCGTTCGTAGACCCGCTGCTGGCCGTTGCTGAATTGCAGGTGCAGGGCTTCGATCTGAAAGTGGCCGCTTTGCGCCAGCAGTTCAGTCTTGAGGATGGTTGGGCAGTTGCGCATGGGGCAGTCCCCTGTTTGGGATAAAGACACTGTGCGCTGTACAACGGAGGCCGCCATCGTCCGAGCGGACGAGGGCGGCTAGCCGAGGGTCGCCACGCTGCGCAGGATCAGGCGCACCAGCATGGTCTGGCGGGTCACGCCGGTCTTGGAGAAGGTCGAGCGCAGGTGTGCCCGCGAGGTGTTGCGGCTGATGCCCAGCTCTTCCGACGCTTCGTCGAGGGTCAAGCCGTTGGCCAGCAGCATCGCCAACTGGGTTTCCGCCGGGGTGAAGTCGAACAGTGCGCGAACGATTTCCTGCGGCGCGGTGGACTGTTGTTCCGGATCGCTGATGAAAATCACCACGGTCGGGCACTGCTTGCCTTCGCTCCAGTCCGTCAATGGCACCGAGCGCACGATGATCCCCAGGTCCGCTTTCCCGGACGGCCGCTGCACGCGCAGGGCTTCGACCACCGACGGGTTGCTGCTCTTTTGCGACAGCAGCGACTGCTTGACCAGTCGGCGGAATTCCTGGGTATCCCGGGCCGTGCCGACCTGCAGGCCATCGTTGACCAGTTTGATGCCGTCCTTTTCCTGGATCAGCCGGTCGGCGACCTGGTTGGTCTGCAGCACTTTGCCGGACTCGTCGAGGATGATCGTACCGACCGCCATCTGGTTCACCGCGCCGGCGTACAGGTTGCGTTCGGCTTCGATGCGGTTGAGCTGCATGTGGATCTTGATCGAGCGTTCCAGGTGCGGAATGAAATGCGTGAGCATGGCCTTTTCTTCGTTGCCGAAAGGCTTGTCGTCACGTCCGCGACTGATGCGAATGCGGCACTGGGCGCCGTCGACAGTGTTGATGTCGGCACCGAGGATGTGGAACACGTCCACCGGTTCGAGGAAGTTCTTGTAGAACTCGGAGTTCTGCCAATCGTCATTGGAGACGAACTCGGCGAGGGTCACGACCTGGCGATTGGGCAGGTCGACGAACGGGTCGAGGCTGAAAAAGTGTTTGTTGTACGACGCGGTCGCCTCGGTCGAGGTGCCGGTGGTGTTGACCATCAAACCGTCCACGTGGGCGCTGGGCGGACGCAGGATGAAGGTCACGTACTTGCTGTTCAGATGCACATTGAGCTGATTGAGGAACGTCGCCCAGGGAATGTTTTCCAGCGGACCCTGATAGAGGTTGCCGATCAAATCACTGAACGTATCGAGGCTGAGGCTCTGCTGCATAGGGAAAACCGTTTTTATTATTAGCGTTGGCGGTGGCCGAGAATAAGCGCCGGTATCGACTCCTTGCAACGCTCGGGCACAGGGCCTGACCGGCGGCTGCCGCTCAGGCCCGGGGCGGGCGAAAGGCCGCTGGCGTCAGACCCGTTCGCTGGCGCGCATGACAAACTTCTTGTGCTCGGCAACGTCCGCCGACAGCGCCTCGACGTCGGTGTAGAACTGCTCGTACCAACGGCGCAACTGATAGACCGGACCGTCGCCGTCACACAGCAGCGGGTTGTCGACACGGGTCTTGCTGTGCCAGATGGCCACGTCTTCGTAGAAGGCTGCCTGAGCCTGTGCCACGTAGGCCTTGGCCATCGCCTGGTTCTGCTCTTCGCTGAGCCCCGGGATTTTTTTCACCAGCACGCCGTAGCGCAGGGTGAAGCTGTCGAGGTCGATCGGCACGTGGCAGTTGAGCAGGATCGAATGGATCGGCTGGCCGTTCATGGCGCCGTTCATTTCGGTGACCTGATAGGCAGGGCCGAAATAGGTGGCTTCGGTGCTCAAGACGCTGTCACCGGACAGACGCTCGCTGCGGGCACGCATGATCTGGGTCGCCAGGTGGCCTTCGAAGACGTTGATGAACTCATCGACCGGTGCACCGTGCACGGTGCCAAAGTGCGCCATGTCGGCGATGTTGTCGATCAGTTCGCGGCAGTTGGTGCCAATCTGCAATTCGGCGACTTCCCACGCAGCCCATTCGTCGCTGTAGCAGGCGTCGATGCGCGGGATGCGTTGTTCCGGCAGCGGCGGGTTGCCTTCGGGGTCATTCCAGACGAACAGCAGCTGGTTCTCTTCCATGATCGGCCAGCTCTTGATTTTGGCCCGTGGCGGAATGCGTTTGGCGTAAGGAATGTCATCGCAGACGCCATCGGCGCCCCAGCGCCAGGCGTGGAACGGGCAGCGGATCGAGTTGCCTTCGACACAACCGGTGCTGAGGTCGGCGCCCATGTGCGGGCAGTAGCCATCCAGAATATGCAGCTCGCCGTCTTCACCCTGGAACGCCACCAGACGGGTGCCGAACACCTCCAGGCGGTGGGCCTTGCCGTCGCGGTATTGCGCGGCCAGGCCCAGGCAATGCCAGCCACGGGCGTAGCGGTCTTCCAGCAGTTTGGCTTCGATGCGGTGCAGGGTACTCATCTTATTATTCTCCCAAGGGATCACGGGGTTGGCGCATGTAAGGGATTCTGCCGGCCCTGTAAAAGCGGGCATCGTCTGAATGGACGATGGCTGCATTGGGCAGGCCCGCTCTACTGGCGCCATTGGACCCATGGCAGGAGTTGGCGATGAGTGATGAACAAGGGCCGGTGGCGGTGATTACCGGGGCCGCCAGTGGTATTGGCCGAGGCCTGGCCGAACACGCGGCGACACTGGGCATGCGCCTGGTGCTGGCGGATCGGGATGCGGCGGGCCTGCAAGCCCTGTGCGACGAATTGAAGGCCGGTGGTGCGCAAGCGATTGCCTGCGTCACCGATGTGGGTGATGTGAAGCAGGTCGAGCACTTGCGCGATCAAGCGGTCGCGCACTTTGGCGGGGTCGACCTGTTGTTTAACAACGCTGGCGTAATGCAGACCGGCTTCAGTTGGGAAATCACCCAGGCGCAATGGCAGCGCATGCTCGACGTCAACCTGAGCGGAGTGATCAACGGCATTCGCAGTTTCGTGCCGCTGCTGCTCAGTCAGGGTCGGGCAGCCCATGTGATCAACACCGCGTCCCTTGCCGGGCTGGTCAGCAGTCCGCTGATGGCGCCGTACAACGTGACCAAGCAGGCGGTGGTCGCGCTCTCGGAAACCCTGCATTACGAACTTGCCATGCTCGGAGCGCCAGTGTCGGTTTCGGTGCTGTGCCCGGGGCCGGTGGCCAGTGAAATCATGGCCTCGAACCAGGTGGTGGATACCGCCGGTTCTGACTTCAGTCAACTGCTCGACAGCACCATTCGCCAGGGCATGACCCCGGCGGAACTGGCTGCGCAGGTGTTCGCTGCTGTTGCGGAAAAACGTTTCTGGATCCTGCCCCACAAGGGTTTCAAACCGGCCCTTGAGCGCCGGCTGCAGAGCATCCTGGGCGAGACCAATCCGCAATTTCAAATGACTGACGTAGAGGACGATGCCCATGCCGCTCGATAAGCAGATCGCTGGGGTTCTCCAGCAGTTTCGCGACATTCCTGAGCCCGATTTCAGCCAGGTCGATGCCGCTCAGTATCGGCAGTTTTCCGACAATCTGCTGCCGGCCATTCCCGGCGATCCGATGAGCGAGGTGCGTGACCTGCGGGTGGCCGGCGCAGATGGCGAGCTGGATGCGCGGCTGTACCGGCCATCGGAAGAGTCAAACCTGCCGTTGCTGGTGTTTTTCCATGGCGGCGGATTTGTCATGGGCAATCTCGATACCCACGACAATCTCTGCCGTTCGCTGGCCCGTCAGGCTGATGCCGTGGTGGTGTCGGTCGCCTATCGATTGGCGCCGGAAAGCAAGTTCCCGGCTGCACCGCTCGATTGTTATGCGGCCACCTGCTGGCTGGTTGAGCACGCCGCTGAACTGCGCGTCGATGGCAGCCGACTGGCCGTGGCCGGGGACAGTGCCGGGGGCAATCTGGCATTGGCGGTCAGTCAGCTGGCGGTACAACGCAAGGGGCCGAAGATCAGTTATCAGTGCCTGTTTTACCCGGTCACGGACGCAGGTTGCGACTCTCAGTCCTTCGAAGACTTTGCCGAGAGCTATCTGCTTTCCGCCGGGATGATGCGCTGGTTCTGGCAGCAATATCTGCAAGACGCCGGGCAGGCTGATGATCCTTTGGCCTCGCCACTGCGCGCCGAGAGCCTGGCGGGCTTGCCGCCGACCACCCTGATCACTGCCGGGTTCGACCCATTGCGTGACGAGGGCGAGGCATTGGCCGAATGTTTGCGCGAGGCCGGCGTACCGGTGCGGTTGCAACGTTGCGAAGGCATGATCCACGGTTTTATCAGCATGGCGCCGTTTGTCGAAGGGGCGGCACAGGCCCTGACCGATGCGGCGGCCGACCTGCGCGGGGCACTCAAATGAGCGGCCCGGCATTCAACACGGTGCCACAACTGATCGAAGCCATCGGCGCCGGTCAGATGGTGGTGATCACCGACGACGAAAACAACGGCGAAGGCTCGTTGCTGATGGCCGCCGAACAGGCCGGGGCCGAGGCGGTCACCTTCATGGCGGTGCAGGCGCGCGGGCTGATTTGCCTGGCCTTGACCGAACAGCGTTGCCGCGCCTTGGGACTGGACCTGATGGTGCCCAACTCCCGGGCGCAACATGGCGTGGGTTTTACCCGCTCGATCGAAGCCGCCACCGGGGTGTCCACCGGCATCTCGGCGGCAGACCGGGCGCGGTCGATCCAGGTAGCGGTCGACCCGGCCAGCGAACCGGCGGACCTGGTGCAACCGGGGCATATCTTCCCGGTGCAGGCTCTGCCCGGTGGCGTGATGCAGCGGGCTGGACATGTCGAGGCCGCTTGCGACCTGACACGCCTGGCGGGGCGGCAACCGGCGGCGACCCTGGTAGGGATTCTCAACGAGGACGGCGAACTGGCCCGCGGTACCGAGTTGCATGAATTCGCCCAACGTCATGGCTTGCGGATCGGCACCATTGCCGACCTGATTCACTACCGCATCCTGCATGAAGGCACGATCGAGCGCGGCGACGAGTATCCGTTGCATACCCGCCACGGCGAGTTCCAGGTGACGACCTATCAGGACACCTACCAGGGCGCGTTGCACCTGGCACTGGTCAAGGGCCGGATCGACAGCACGCAACCGGTGCTGGTGCGGGTGCAAAGCATCGAGACGTTGCGCGACGTTCTGGGCTGTGAAAGCGAAGGCGGGTCACAGCAGTGGACCCTGGAGCGTTCACTGGCGAGCATCGCCGCCGCCGATTGCGGTGTGCTGGTGTTGCTGGCGCAGAAGGAAACCGCCGACGGCGTGCTTGAACAGTTGCGCCAGCGCAGCGGCGGCAAGCAGCGCACACCGCAGTTTCCGCAACGGACCCTGGGCATCGGCGCACAAATCCTGCGTGATCAAAACGTGCGCAAAATGCGCCTGATGAGCTCGCCGGTGCCGTACAAGGCTGTGTCCGGGTTCGATCTGGAAGTGACCGAGTTTGTGCCGTTTCAACCCACCCTCTGAAGCATCCATATACCTTTGTAGGAGCTGGCTTGCCAGCGAAGGCGGCCTGTCAGCCAACATCAATGTTGAATGTGCCGGCTTCTTCGCTGGCAAGCCAGCTCCTACAAGGTTATTGGGCGTTCCCGGGATTTGCGTCTGGCTGCAATCCCTTGTGGGAGCGGGCTTGCTCGCGAAGGCGGCGTATCAGGCAGCATCGATGTTGGAGGTGCCGGCCCCTTCGCGAGCAAGCCCGCTCCCACAGGTTTTGCGCTGGATTATGGCTTGATCCCGCGCAAGATTTTCTTCGCCTGATCCTGCACCGCCTCCGGTGCCGTCATGTTGCCGTCGATCACGGTGATCACTGCATGGCCTTGCCACAGTTGATAGGCATCGGCCTTTTGCTGGGCTTCGGTCGGTGACGTCGGGGCGGCCAGGTTGACGTGGACCACGCCGTCGGCGCCGCGCTGGGAGGTGAAGTTCACCCGGTCCCAGTTGCCGATCGGGGCAAAGCTCACGCCCTTGACCTCATCGGGTTTCAGCGGCGGGTAGTTGAGGTTCAGGCCGCTGACACCCGGCAGGCCCAGCACGTTCAAATCACACTGATGTTTGCTCCTGGCGCAGGCCTGTCTGGCTTCTGTTCCGGCCAGGTTCGCCTGTTCTATCACCTTCACGGCAAAGCGCGCCGTGTCGTCCATGGCGCCGAGGGTCTTGCGGACGCCTGCCTGCTGGTCGCGGATGATCAGGTCCATGTCGATGGCCGTGGACACCGCCACTGCCGGGACGCCTTTGAACATCGCACGAACAGCGGCGTTCAAGGTGCCGGACATCTGCGTCAGCGGGCCGACGTTTTCGCCAAAGTTGCTACCTGATACCACCAGGTCTGGCGGTGAATCCTTGAGGATCACGTCGAGGCCGACGTTGACCGCATCCACCGGCGTGCCGATGGCAGAGGTCTTGCCGGCGGGCGGGTTGTAGCCTTCCGGTGGCCCGACGCAAAACCGGCCCGGTGCCAGTTCGGTCACCGCCAGGGCCTGGCCGGGTACGACCACGCTGGCGGCACTGATGCCGCTGCTGTCGTTCAACGGGCCGACCAGGGTGACTTTATGCCCGGCAGCGGTCAGGGCGCGGTACATCGCATCGATGCCGGGTGCGCGGCAGCCATCGTCGTTGGTCAGCAGGATGTTCAGGGCGTTGGCTTGCATCGACAGGCCAACGCTGGCCATGGCGATGATGCCGGTGAAGAGTTTGTTCATGGGCAGTCTTCCGTGAAATCTACAAATTTAGAAAAGCACAACGCCCCGACCGAATGAATCGGTCGGGGCGTTGTGGGTTTAGCGGGTGCCGAGTTTGCGCAGGTTGCCAGGGGTGAATTCGTCTTCGGTGAAGGCGGTGGCGTTGAGCTTGGCCGGTTTCTGATCGACCAGCATCCGGTCAACCAGGTAGGACCCGGCGATCAGGTCGTGGTAGATGCCGAGGCGAGCGTGGTAGCGCTGCATCTCGTAGGCGTAGATCGAGGTCTGCATGTTGGTGCGCCACAACTGGCCACGGCTGTCGTAGTTGTCGGCCATGGTTGCCGACCAAGTGTCCTCGTCCAGGTACAGCACACGCTTGGCGTACACGTGGCGGGCACCTTCCTTGAGGTTGGCCTGCAACACCCAGACGCGGTGTTTCTCATAGCGCATGTACTGCGGATCGACGTGACCGGTGGTGTCCAGGATCTGGTCGGCCGTTACGCTCGGGTCGTCGATCTTGTAGTTGTGGTACGGAATGTAGATCTCTTTTTTGCCGACGATGATCCAGTTGTAGCGGTCCGGCGCACCGTTGAACAAACGGTCTTCGTCGTATACGCGAAAACCACCGGCACCGGTTGGCGAGTCGTAACCCACGGTCGGTGCGCGACGTACCCGGCGTTGGCCCGGACTGTACTGCCAGGCCTGGCGCGGCGAAGCGGTCGGGTTGATGAACTCGTGGCCGACCACGATCTCGCCTTTCTTGCGCACCGGCTCCAGCGTGGTGATCAGGAAGTTGGTGAGCACGCCGTTGGCGGTATCCAGGGTCTTGTCCGGGCTCGACCAGATCGAGAAGATCTTGTAGTTGACCTCTTCGAGCACCTTTTCCTTGTTGGAGTAGATCACCGCCTGGCCGTAGTTGGCTTCTTCGGTGTTGGCGCGCCCTTGCAAGGTATGGTTGAACATCAACTCGCTGCCGTTCTTCGGAATCGGGAACGGCGAAGCACCCCAGGCGTTCTTGGTGTCGTTGTTGTCATTGTCGAGTTCGGCAGTGACGGCGTTTTTCTTGATCTGGTCTTCCAGGCGCTGATCGAGGCGGAAGTCGCGGTGGCTCGGGTACACCGGGATCTTGAAGGTATCAGGGTAGCGCTTGAGCAACGCTTTCTGGCCATCGGTCAGGTTGTCGGCGTACTTGTCCATGTTCTTCGAATCGATCACGAACAGCGGTTTTTCCGCGGCGTACGGGTCCGGGTACGGCGTGCCCGGGCCAGCGTATTTGAGGCCGGGCGGCAGGCCGCGCCATTTGCCGGTCCAGGCCGGAATGCTGCCGTCGGCGTTGCCGGCTTTTTCGGCACCCATCGGCGTCAGGTCCTGGCCCAGGCGGGCGGCTTCTTCGGGGCTGACCTTGGCGTAAGCCAGGCCACTGCCGAGCAGGCCGACGGTCAGCGCCGTGCTCAATAATGTTTGGGTGAATCTGGACATGCTGTGCTCCTCCGATTGGGGAATCAGAACCGGTACTTGAAGTTGAGCGCGACGTTGTCGCGGTCGGCCAACGGGCTGTTGTTGGCGTTGCCGAGGTAGGCGTTGTAGCGGGCCTCGACGGTGAAATTGCCCAGGTAGCGCCACGAGCTGCCGATGCTGGCGCGGTTATCGTTCTGGCCGGCGTTGATCGAGCCGACCATCGAACTGTCGCCGTGAGCGGCGGCGCTGAAAGTGACAGGCACCGACATGTCCCAGCCGCTGAACACGTCGTTGTAGTCAAAGTTCGCCTGCACCGTGTAGCCCCAGGCATCGCGGTCATAGACCAGGCTGTCGGTACCCGGCAGCACGAAGCCCGGCGCCAGGGTGACCGGTTGCGACTTGTCGTTGCTGACCACGGTGTTGTAGACCACCTCACCGGTCAGGGTGGTGTTGTCGGCGAAGGCGGTCGGGCCGAGCACGTAGATCAACGACGTTTGCGCTTGCACGGTCTTGCCACGCACGGGGCTGGAGAAACCGTTATCGACCATCACCGGCGTGCCGTCGCGGTAGCTGACTTCACCGGCCCAGCTGACATCGCCCAGCACGGTGGCGAAGCTCGCGCCGAACAGGTCGATGTTGTCGAAGTAGCGCACCTGGTAGCGTCCCAGGGTCGAGGCAAAGTCCAGCGACGGGGTCTTGTCGTGGTAACGCGAGTAGTAGATGCCGAACTCGGTGTTGTTCAATGACTCGGCGGCGTAGGTGAAGGCCAGGCCGTACTGGCCGCTGTCGCTCGGTTTGTCGTCCTTGAGACGGGTGACAAAACCGGAGGCGTCGTTGAAGCCGCCCTCATCGATGAAGTCGGTGGTGGAGAAGTAGCTACCCACGCCGAACAGCTCGGTCTTTTCCCACTTGTATTGGTAGTACGCCTGGATACCCAGGCTTTCGGTCAAGGCGAACTGGGTGAACAGTTGGCCGACCGGCAGCAGGATTTCCTTGACCTCGACGCCCGGGGTGGTCGCCTTGGTCGCGTCCACCGGGCTCTGGGCCGCGGAAATACCCGGATAGAACAGGCTCTCACCCCAGCTCACCACCTGGTTACCCAGGCGCGCGTTGAGGGCGTGGCCGCTCACGTCCCAGGTGCCATAGGCGTAGTAATCGAGCATGCGCAGTTCATTGCGATGCTGGTCGATGGTGTCCTGGGAGAAGCGATCAGGCCGGCTGCAATGGCCGCCGGCGAAGCAGTTGGAAGTGCCGGTGGTGTTGTCGTTGTCCTGATCGTAGACGTTGTCGTAGAAACCGGTCGCACGGACAAACACGCCGTAGTCGTCTTGCCACTTGATGTTGGCTTCGGTGAGAAAGCCACTGCGATTATTGATCAGGCTGCCTTTGTCGAATGCGTTGTCACCGTCGTTGGCGTTGGCATTGGCGGTCAGTTTGTGATCGCGCGACTCGGTCCGCCAGGCGAGGCTGTACGTCAGCGTGGTGTCCCAGTCGATGCTCAAGTCTTCGCTCGGCTGAAAGCTCATGGCGTTAACGTGAGCGCTTAATCCGCCAGCCAGCAACAGCAATGCCAGCTGTACGCGAGGGTGCTGTGTTGGTGGGGCGATTATTGTTTTTATCATGTCGTCCTCATGGCCCAGGTCAGACCTGCCCGACCTGCATTTCAGGGGGGGGATTGGTGCTGTGGGCGACTATGGAGTCACGACTTGCGCGCAACATCGTCCAAGCGGACTAAGCGATTTGCACGGGAACAGCGACACCGGATCCCTGAATCTCTGAATCCCTGAATCTCTGAATCTCTGAATCCCTGAATCCCTGAATCCCTGAATCCCTGATCCCCTGATCCCCTGATCCCCTGTAGGAGCTGTCGAGTGAAACGAGGCTGCGATCTTTTGATCTGGCCTTTTAAAAGATCGCAGCCTCGTTTCACTCGACAGCTCCTACAGGGATTCAGGGATACAGGGGATCAGGAGATCAGGAGATCAGGAGATCAGGGGAGCTGCGGTCTTCGCCTTAGTCCCATCGGACGATGAACACCCGGCGTGCGCGGCGAACAATCCCGAGACCGACTGCACCGGGCGAAGATCCGGCGGTGGCGGTTTCTGCCTGATGGGCGCTGAACAAGGGTGATCGCATGAACGCTGCCGGGATCAAATGGGACGAGTGCTGTGATGTGTTGGTGATTGGCTCGGGAGCCGGGGGCATGACCGCTGCGCTGCGCGCCCATGACCTGGGCCTGAATGCGCTGCTGATCGAGAAGAGTGGCGAGTATGGCGGCACCTCGGCGGTGTCCGGCGGCGGGATCTGGATCCCCAATAACCATCGGATCAACGCCATCGGCGGCAGCGATTCGGCGGCCGAAGCGATTGCCTACATCCGCGCCGTGACCCATGGCGAGATCGACGACGGGCGCATCGAAGCCTATGTCGAGCATGGCCGGGAGATGGTCGAGTACCTGGAAAAACACACCCGCGTGCGTTTCGAGGCGCAACCGCGTTACGCCGATTACTACCCGGAAGTCGCGGGCGGCAAACCGGGCTATCGCTCCATGGACCCGCAACCGTTCGATGCCGCCGAACTCGGCGAAGAATTCTTGCGCATGCGTGCGCCATCCCCCGGCACCCTGATGATGGGGCGCATGGCGATGACCATGAAGGAAGCGCAAGTGCTGCTGTGCCGTGGCCCCGGCTGGTTGCGCCTGACCCTGCGGGTGATGTGGCGTTACTGGCGTGACCGCGAGGGTCGACGTTTGTCCCGCCGCGACCGCTACCTGACCCTGGGCAATGCCTTGATCGGTGCCTTGCGCTGTTCGTTGCAGGATCGCGGCAAATCCCTGTGGCTCAACTGTGCGCTCGAAGAGCTGCTGCTGGTCGGCGACCGGGTCGGCGGTGCGCGGGTCAATCGCAACGGTCAGTTGCTCAACGTCAAGGCGCGCTACGGGGTGATCATTGCCGCCGGTGGTTTCGAGCGTAATCAGACCATGCGCGAGCAGTATCTGCCGCAGCCGTCCCAGGCGAACTGGAGTGCCACGCCGCCGAACAATACCGGCGACGGCATCCGTGCCGGCCAGGCCATTGGCGCGCGGACCGCGTTGATGGAACACAGCTGGTGGGCGCCGACCACTTACGTCAAGGGCGAAGAAAAACAGCGCGCGCTGTTCGTCGAACGAACCTTGCCGGGGTGCGTGATGGTCAACGCGGCGGGGGAGCGTTTCGTCAACGAAGCCGCACCCTACACCGATATCGTTTACGCGATGTATGCCAACAACCGCGAGGGCGCCGCAAGCGTGCCGTGCTGGATGGTGTTCGACGCCGAGTTCCGGCGCAAATACCCGTGCGGCGCCTTGCTGCCGGGTTACGCCCAGCGCGATTGGCAACTGCCCGAGCATCTGCGCGACTACTTCCACAAGGCAGCGAGCCTTGAGGAGCTGGCGGAGAAAATCGACGTCGATGCTGGCGGACTGGTCCGCACCGTGCAGCGTTTCAACGGCATGGCCGTGCAGGGTGTCGACGAGGATTTCCACAAGGGCGAATCACTGTTCGACCGCTACTACGGCGACCCGAACGTGCAACCCAATCCGTGCCTGGCGCCGTTGCTCAAGGGGCCGTTCTACGCCGTGCGCATCGACGCCGGCGACATCGGCACCAAGGGTGGTTTGCTGACCGACGTGCACGCCCGCGTGCTGCACGAGGATGGGCAACCGATCAACGGCCTGTATGCCATCGGCAACAGCGCCGCCTCGATGATGGGCCGCACTTATCCAGGTGCCGGTTCGACCATCGGCCCGGCCATGACCTTCGGTTACCTGGCGGCCAATCACATCAAGCGCCAGAGCGAAACCGCTTCGGCGAAACCCTTGTTCGGGAGCGTTGAATGAATCAGCCACGTCAACAGATCGCTGTCGTGACCGGCGCCAGTCGCGGAGTGGGCCAGGGCATCGCCCTGGCCCTCGGGGCGGCCGGCATGACCGTGTACGTCACTGGCCGCCCCCCGGCGCAGGGCGGATCGAATTTATACGGGCATGCCTTGCGCGGTTCGCTGGAAGACACTGCCGCCGCGATCACCGCAGCCGGTGGACGGGGTATCGCGGTGGTCTGTGATCACGCCGATGACGCCCAGGTTCGGGCGCTGTTTGCCCGCGTAGAAGAAGAGTGCGGGCATCTGGACTTGCTGGTGAACAATGCCGCGTTCATCCATGACCAGTTGATCGAACCAGGACCGTTCTGGGCCAAACCGCTGGAGCTGGTGTGCATTCTCGACGTCGGTCTGCGCTCGGCCTATATCGCCAGTTACTACGCCGCACCGCTGTTGCTGAAAAGTGCCCAAGGGCTGATTTGCTTCACTTCGTCATTCGGCGCCGGGTGCTACATGCATGGCCCGGCGTACGGCGCGCAAAAGGCCGGTGTCGACAAGCTGGCGGCGGACATGGCGATCGATTTCGAGGGGCAGGGCGTGGCGGCGTTGTCGCTGTGGCTCGGACCGCAACTGACCGAACGCACGAAGATTGCCGGTGAGCAGCATGGCGAGCAGTACCAGGCATTTCTCGCCCATGCCGAAACCCCGCAGTTCAACGGGCGGGTGATTCATGCCTTGCTCAATGATCCGCAGTTGATGGGGTTCTCCGGACAGACCCTGATCACCGCCGAAATCGCGCCCGGCTACGGCATCAGCGAAGCCGGAGGCCGCCAGCCACCGTCGCACCGCGCCATGCTCGGCGACCCGCGACAGCAGCATCCGGCGCGGGTGGTCTGACTCGTTATCAGATAAAACACAAAATCCCTGTAGGAGCTGGCTTGCCAGCGAAGGCGGTGTCTCAGTCAATATCACTGTTGAATGTGCCGACCCTTTCGCTGGTAAGCCAGCTCCTACAAGGTTGCGTTCAGCTGACTGGCTGCAGCGCCCACTCGCGCAACACATTCTTGGTCACTTTGCCCGCCGCATTGATCGGCATGCTCTGCAGCACCTGCACCCGGCGCGGCACCTTGTAGTTGGCCATCTGCTCACGGCACCAGGCGAGGAATCGGGCTTGCTCGATTTCCATCCCGGGGGCAGGCAGCAGGAATGCCATCGCCACCTCGCCGAGGCGTTCGTCGGGAATGCCGATCACCGCGGCCTGGGCCACGCCGGGATAGGTCAGCAAACACTGCTCGATCTCCGCCGGGTACACATTGAACCCCCCGGTGATGAACATGTCTTTGAGGCGGTCGGTGATGCGCAGGTAACCCTGTTCATCGAGCATGCCGATGTCGCCGGTGTGCAGCCAACCGTCGGCGTCGAGTATTTCCTGGCTGGCTTCGGGGTTGTTGAGATAGCCCTGCATCAGGTTGTAACCGCGAATCTGCACTTCTCCGGGAATGTTCGCCGGTTGGCTGCGACCATTGCTGCCGACACAGCGGACTTCGACACCGGGCATGGCGCGGCCACTGGTGTTGGCGACCAGCTCCGCCGAGTCACCGGAGCGGCAAATCGTGGCGAAACCGCAGACTTCCGTCAGGCCATACGCGGTGACGATGGTGGCGAATCCGAGTTCGTCGCGCATGCGGTGGATCATCTCCACGGGAATCGCCGCCGCGCCGGTTACGGCTACCCGCAATGAGCTCAGGTCGAACTCGCTGCGTTGCGGATGGGCCAGCAACGACTGATACAGCGTCGGTGGCCCGGGTAACACGGTGATGCGTTCGCGTTGCACGCATTCGAGCACCGCCTGTACATCGAACACTTGCTGCGGCAGGAGGGTGCAGCCACGCATCAGCGCTGCCAGCCAACCGGCCTTGTAGCCGAAGGAATGGAAGAACGGATTGACGATCAGGTAGCGATCGCTTTCGCGCAATCCGACGATATCGCTCCAGTCGCGCACGATGCGCAGGTTCTGGCCGTGGCTGGTCATCACGCCTTTGGGTTTGCCGGTGGTGCCCGAGGTGAACAGCACGTCGGACAAGGCCTGCGGGCCAACGCTTTGCTCGCGGGTGCGCAGGGCCAGTTGCGGCACGTCGGCCCCCAGATCCATAAACCGCTCCCAGGCCAGGGTGCCCGAATTGGCGCCGCGCACGCTGACGATGTGGCGCAGCTCAGGCAGGTCTTCCGACGCCAGCATGCCGGGGTAGTCCGCGCCGAGGAATTCGCCGATGGCAAACAGCACGCAGGTGCCGCTTTCGCGCAGGATGTAGCCAGCCTCGCTGCCCTTCATCCGGGTATTGAGCGGTACCAGGGCGGCGCCGACACTTTGCAGGGCGCCGGCGGCGACAATCCATTCCCATACGTTGGGCGCCCAGATCGCCACGCGGTCCCCGACCTGTACATCGAGGGCCAGCAGTGCGCGGGCAGCCTGGCGACGCAACTGGTCGAGTTGGCGATAGCTGATCGTGTGGCCCGCGTCCTCGATGGCCGGGCGGTCGCCGTAGGCCTGGGCAGCGTTGGCGAACAGTTGAGCGATGGTCAGTGCGGTGGCGACAGGCGGCATGGGGCCTCCCCGGTTAGAAGACAAATACGAAAAAGGGAGTAGGCCGGGCAGGGCGCCCGGCCGGATCGCGAATTACTGGGCGGGCGGGGCGAAACGGCGACCGGCGGAGAAACCACCGTCCACGGCGATCATCTGGCCGCTGACAAAGGACGCTTCGTCCGAGGCCAGGAACAGCGCGACGTTGGCCACTTCTTCCGGTTGCCCGGAGCGGCTGAGCATGTGCTGCGAGGCGAAGAAGGCGTGGAACGCATCATTGTCACGGACCATGCTGGTCATCGGCGTTTCGATCAGGCCCGGGCACAGGCCGTTGACACGAATGTTGGCATAGCCGTAGTCGATGGCCATCGAGCGGGTCAGCTGGTTGATGCCGCCCTTGGACACGTTGTAGGCCACGTTGCCGTCGCAGCCTTGCAGGCCGAAGATCGAACCGACGTTGATGATCGAACCACCGTGCTGCTCAACCATCGACGCCAGCGCGTACTTGCTGGTGAGCATGCTGCCGGTCAGGTTGATGTCCATCACCCGTTGCCAGTTGGCGGTGGTGGTCTGGGTCACGCTGCCCTGGTCGGCGACGCCGGCGGCATTGACCAGAATGTCGATGCGCCCGAAGCGGCTGATGACGTCTTGCATGACCTGCTGTACCTGCGCTTCGTCGCGCACGTCCAGGGTCATGAACAGGCCGGGGAAATCCGCCGGTGCGCCGCCGATGTCCAGCCCGACCACTTGCGCGCCTTCGGCAGCGAAACGGCGCACGCAGGCCAGACCGATCCCCGAAGCGCCGCCGGTGACCACCGCGACCTTATTCTGCAAACGAGCCATAACTGCACCTCTTTATTGTTGTGGGCTAATGCTGTGGCCGAGTCTAACGGCAGACTTGGCCTGAGTGATCGTCCAATGAGACTAAGCAATAGATCTCCCGTCGTGCACATTTCAACTGTGGGAGCGGGCTTGCTCGCGAAGGGGGCGGCAGCCTCGACATCATCGTTGTCTGACACACCGTCTTCGCGAGCAAGCCCGCTCCCACAATTGACCGCATTCCCCCCGTAGGAGCGTACCCTCAATCCGGGAATTTCAGACGTACCCGGGCACCCGTTGGCCGGCTCTGGCAGGCCAGCGTCCAGCCGTCGGCCAGTTCCTTGGGCGTCAGCACATCGTTGCGCGCCAACTGGACTTCACCTTCCTTGACCACGCACATGCACGCGCCGCAAAAACCTTCTTCGCAGGACGATGGCACGTCCAGGCCGGCGGCCTTGCAACTTTGCAGCAAGGTGTCGCCGGGTTGGCAGACAATTTCGTGTTGCTGGCCGTCGAGTTCGACGATCAGCGCCTCGCACTGCGACCCCATCGCTGCCTCGCGGGCGAGGGCTTCTTCGGCCAGCAGTTCATCGGGGTCCGGTGGCGAGACGAAACGTTCGACATGAATGCGTTCGGCCGCTTCGCCCAGCGCCAGCAGCGTGCGCTCCACGGTGTCCATGAACGGTCCCGGCCCGCAGATGAAGTAGTCGCCGCCGGCCGATCCACGCAGCAAATGACGGACTTGATGGTCCGTCAGGAAACCCTGCACCGAATCGAGAACGTGCACCACGTGCAGTTGATCAGGATGCGCCTTGATCAACCGGCACAGCTCGTCCTTGAAAATCACCGAGGCTTCATCGCGGTTGGCGTAGATCAACTTGATCGGCCGCCGACTGCTGTGCAGCACCGACTTGAGAATGGAAAACACCGGGGTGATGCCCGAACCGCCACCGAACAATACCAAAGGCTTTTCGGTGTCCGCCTGCGGGTCCAGGTAGAAATGTCCGGCCGGTGGCAACACTTCCAGCCAGTCGCCGACCTGCACTTCGTTCATCCAGTTCGACACCCGGCCGCCGTCGACCCGTTTCACCGTGACCTTGGGCAGTGCATCCGCGAGGGGCGAGCTGGCCATGGAATAGCAGCGGGTCAACAGTTTGCCGGCGAAGGGCACGCGAAAACTCAGGAACTGGCCCGGTTTGTAGCGAAAGCGCTCACGCAGGTTTGGCGGTACATCCAGCACCAGCGAGCGCGCGTCAGCGGTCTCGTCGATCACCGCGCACACTTGCAATGAGACGCTTGCCGTCGTGTGTTCGGCCGGGGTCAGGTTCTGTTGTTGCGTGCCCATGTTCACCTCGGCCTCAGAGCCCGCTGATCAATTGGGCGTTGTCGACGCGGATCTCGGCACCGTTGACGAACCGCGACTCGTCGGTGGCGAGGAACAGCACCACGTTGGCAATGTCCCGTGGCGCGGCCATACGGTTCATCGGGTCCTGGTCCAGCGCTTCCTGCGGGATTGGCTGACCACCGGCCAGGGCCTGGGTCATCGGCGTGTTCACGCCATCCGGGTGCACGCTGTTGCAACGGATGCGGTAACCCTGTTGCTTGCAGTGCAGGGCGATGGAGCGGGTCATCGCCGCCACCGCGCCTTTGGACGCCGAATAGGCGCAGAACATCGGCATCGCGCCCAACGCGGCCACCGACGACATGTTGATGATCGAGCCGCCACCGCTTTCCTTCATGGCCTGGATGGCGTATTTGCAGCCGAGGAAGTAGCCGTCGCCGTTGATCTTCTGCACCTTCTGCCACAGCTCCAGGGTGGTGTCTTCGATGCTGCCCAGGGCCAGGATCGCGGCGTTGTTGACCAGTACGTCGAGGCGGCCGAAGTGTTCCACGGTGGTCTTGACCACGTGTTGCCAATCGCTTTCGCTGGCGATGTCGTGGCGGATGAACAGGGCGTTGGCGCCGATTTCTGCAGCCACCTGGCGGCCGGCTTCTTCGTTGAGGTCGGTCAGTACCACTTTGGCGCCTTCGCGGGCCAGCAGCAGGGCGTCTTCGCGACCGATGCCGCTGGCGGCGCCGGTGATGATGCAGACTTTGCCTTCTACACGTTGCATTGTTGTTCTCCTGATCGTGCGGTTTGAAGTGCGAATTGGTCGGCCACATGGGCGGCAGCCCGGCGACCGGAATAGATGCAATCGGCCAGGGACAGGCCGGAGACATACAGGTTGGAAGCGACCCCGACGGCATTGCGGCCGGCGCTGTACAGGCCGTTTATTGGCTGGCCGGCAGGGTCCAGCACCCGACCGCTGGCCTCGCAGACTTTCAACCCGCCGAGGGTGATGACCGGGCAGGGGAAGAGTTTGCTGGCGAATGAAAGATCGAGGGCGTACCACGGACCCTGGTCGAGGTTGGCGAGCATTGCCGAGGACTTACCGAACTCGTCGGCCACTTCGCCTCGCGCTGCGCGGCTATAACGTTCGACACTCTGGCGCAGCAGTTCCGGCGGCAGATTGCAGCGTTTGGCCAACCCGGCCAGGCTGGAGCTGCGCTTGGCGTTGAACAGCAGGTTGAGCAGTACCGGCAGGCGCTGGAAATTCCACACTTTGCCGGGGCCGACCTGACTGAGTGCTTCTCGAACCAGCGCCCGATTGAGAATCAGAATGGCGCGGCCATCCTGTTCTTCGACCATGGCGTGGCCGAGGGTTGCGCCGTAGATTTCTTCGTTGGCGTAACGTTGTCCACGGGCATTGACGATCAGCCCACGGGCCCAGGCCAGTGGCGGATTGATGAAACGCCAGGCGCTGACCTTGTCCATCCGCGCCACGCTGCCACCGGCGCTTTGGCCCAGGGCGATGCCGCTGCCGTTGCACCCGGTGGCGCCCAGCGGCAGACCGGCCAGGTACTGCGGCGCGTGTTGGCGCACCAGATCGCGATTGAAGATGAAACCACCGCTGCTCAACAACACCGCCTGTTCGGCGCGAATCAATTGGCGGATGGCGCTGCTCTGTTCGATGCGACGCTGACGGGCGCGCAAGCAGTCGGCCAGGGCCGGGGCGTACATATGAATGGCGCTGGCCCAGCGCGACAGGCGTGCATGTTGCCGGGCGGCGCGACTGCCGGCAGGCAACTGCCAGGCTTCGACACCGATGACCTTGTCGTCGAGGTCGAGCACCAGCCGCCGCACTTCGCACTGGCTGCGCAAGCGTGCGCCGTGGCGCAAGGCGCTGGCCTTGAGCGGGGCGAACAGGCTGGCGCCGGACATGCCCGGGCCTTTGGTGCGATGACCGCGTGGCGCCGGTTTGGCGCTGGCGGCATAGGCCGGCACGGCTTCGTTGCCCGAGTAATAGAGGTAGTACTGGTCACTCGGGTACGAGGTTTTGTGCGGTGGAACGCTCGCCTCGAACGCCGCGCCTTGTCGCTCCAGCCAGGCCAGTTGCTCGCGGCTGCCTTCGCAGAAATCCCGTAGCGTCTCGGGGCTGACGGCCTCGCCGACTTCCTGGCGCAGGTAATTGAACATCGCGTCGCTGGTGTCTTCATAGCCAGCCTGACGCTGATATGGCGTGCCGCCACCGGCATACACCACGCCACCGCTCAGCGCCGTGGCGCCGCCGCCTTCGAAGCGATCCAGCGCCAACACGGCGAGACCACGGCTGGCGGCTTCGATCGCAGCACAGGCGCCGGCTCCACCGAAACCGACCACCAGCAAGTCGCAACGGTCATCCCATGGCAACTGGTCGGCGCTGTTCACTCGCAACGCCGTCAACCGGTTCAGGCTGTCCATGTTCGGGCCTCAGCCAGCGGCTGCGAGAGAAGGTGCGGGTTTGGCGGTGGTGGTGTAGCTGCCGTCGAGGTAGACCAGCGGGGTGATGGCGTCGCTGGTGTGGATCTGCAGAATGCGCCCGATGAACACGGTGTGGGTGCCGTAGCTGAAGTGGCCGTCCTGGCGGCAGAGGATCGCCGATTGCGCGTCACCCAGGTACGGAATGCCGCCGGGGCTGGTGAGCCAGTTGCCACGGTCGAAGCGTGCTTCGCCCTTGATCGCGCCGCTGCACAGGTGGGCCAGGTCTTGTTGTTCGACGCCGAGGATGTTCACGCAGAAGTCCGCGCCGGTCGCCAGTGCGGCGTGGGGGGAGGCGGTCTTGTTGACGCAGATCAGCAGCGATGGTGGTTCGGTGCTCAGGGAGTCGACCGCGGTGGCGGCCATGGCGAAGCGTTCGGAGCCGTTGCTGGTGCTGATAATGGTGACTGACTTGGCCAGGCGGCGCATGGCCTGGAGCATGTCGGCTTTGAGATTGACGTCGTTCATCGCACTGGGCCTTTTGGTTGTGCAGGGAGTGCGGTGGATTCTTGCTCTGGCTCCTGTCTTGAACATCGTCCGAGGGGACTAGGCCTTGGCGGCCTCTGGGCCGACCAGGCTCTTGTTGACCGTGTACATATCCGTTGCTGCGGTAACGGCGGCTGGCGGTTTCGCCCTTACGGCGAGTCCCTTTGGCAAACGCCCCAAAGGAACCAAAGGTCTCGCCCCTTGCGTCCGGCCCCTCGCTGAGGCTCGGGGTTCCTTCGCTCCGGCATTCATCCGGGGGCATCGCCTCCGGTCGGCTTCGCTTCGACCTCCTCTCGATGTGTTCGACTGCGTCGAACGGCGCTACGCGCCCCCCCCCGGATGAACGCCTCCACTCAGCCTGCCGAGGGGGCGGGTGGATCAAGATCAAGTGCTGCAGGCGAGCTAACGCTCGGCCTGATGAGTGGTGAAGAGCGTGTGTGTACGCCGATCTGCTCCTGCTCCTCGTAGGAGCTGGCTTGCCAGCGAAGGCGGCCTGCCAGCCGACCTGGCTCTACCGAATGTACTCGGTCCAATTGTGGGAGCGGGCTTGCTCGCGAAGACGGCCCGACAGCCGACTGGAATTTTGTGGATGTATCACGTCCAAAAGATCGCAGCCTCGTTGCACTCGACTGCTCCTACAGGGAAATGCGCAGGAAAGAGCCAGGCCGGCCGGTAGGCCGCCTCGCTTTGCTTTTGCGGTGTACGCCCCCTCGTGAGGCCGAGCGCAGGTTCTGCGCAGTGGGCAACCCGGCATGGATGCCGGGTTAGCCGCCCCCGGCCATGGATGGCCGATGGCGGCGGGCCCACGGAGCAGGACCGGAGCGCGGGCATGCCGAGCCTTAGCGAGGCACCGAATGTCAGGGGCAAGAGCCCTTTGGTTACTTTGGGGCTTTTCCAAAGTGACCCGCTGTAAGAGCGGAACCATAAGCGGCCGTTACCGCAGCAACGGATATGTACACCCACAAAATAATCATCGCCTGACACACAGCCTTCGCGAGCAAGCCCGCTCCCACAGGGATCTTCAGTGGCCACAAGTCCCGAGTAAAACCGGAGACCCACTGTGGGAGCGGGCTTGCTCGCGAAGGCGGCCTGTCAACCAACACATCCTTCTCAGATGCCCCCTGATACCCATTCCCCAATCCCACATGGTCCGTTTGAGGGATGTCCGCTCTGTTGCGCATTGCTTGAATGCGAGTGTAGGGGCGCTACACCCGCCCCGTTGCACGCGCGCCCCGGCGGATGGGGTGAACAAAGGAGAACAATAAAAATGCTCAACCAAGACCTGATTCGCCAGCGTCTGAGCCAACGTGCCCGTGAGCTGGTGCCGATCCTGCGTGAACGTGCCCTGAACGCCGCGCAAGCCGGGCAGTTGCCTGAAGAAACCCTGAAGGACTTCCAGGACGCCGGGTTCTTTCGCATCCTGCAACCGTCCCGTTGGGAAGGCTATGAACTGGAGCCCAAGGATTTCTTCGACGTGCAGATGACCCTCGCCGAAGGCTGCATGTCCTCGGCGTGGGTGCTGGGGGTGGTGGCGATCCACAACTGGCAACTGGCGCTGTTCGACGATCGCGCCGCGCAGGATGTCTGGGGTGATGATTCCAGTGTGCTGATCTCTTCTTCGTACATGCCGGTGGGCAAGGTCGAGCGGGTCGACGGTGGTTTCAAGTTGAGCGGCCGCTGGGGCTTTTCTTCCGGCAGCAAGCATTGCGACTGGGTGTTCCTCGGTGCGCTGGTGCCGCCGGCAGAGGCGGGTGGGGCGCCGGATTATCGGACGTTCCTGGTGCCGCGCAGCGACTACCAGATTCTCGACAACTGGAATGTCATGGGCCTGGAAGCCACCGGCTCCCACGACATTCTGGTGGAGAACGCTTTCGTGCCGGAGTACCGCACTCATCGGGCGTTCGACGGTTTCATGCAGCACAGCCCGGGCAATGCGGTGAACACCGCGCCGTTGTTCCGCCTGCCATTCGGGCAGATTTTCGTGCGTGCCGTTTCGTCCTCGGCCATCGGTGCCCTGCAAGGTGCGGTGGATCAGTTTGTCGAGCACAACCGTGCGCGAGTAGGAGTCAATGACGGTCGCAAAATGGTTCAGGACCCGGCCGCGCAATCGGCCCTGGCCAATGCCATGGTTTGCGTTGACGAGTGCAAGACCGTGTTGCATCGCAATTTCGCTTTGATGCTGGAGCGAGCGCAGAAGGGCGAGCCGTTGAGCATGCCCGAGCGGGTGAAGATGCGTTACGACTCGGCGCTGGTGGCCGACAAGTGCGCCAAGGCTGTTGGCGACCTGATGTTCAACAGCGGTGCTTCGACGATCTTCCGCAGTCACGCGATCAACCGTGCCTTCCGCGACATTCACACCGGTCGCGCCCACGTCGCCAACAGCCCGGCGAAGTACGCCTGGAACCTCGGCGGCGTGAGCATGGGCCAGGACAGCAATGACTTTTTCCTCTGACCGTTACCCATGGCTCTTTTCTATAAATCGGGCTAGTCCGTTTGCGTGATTCGAGCGCCCCGTCGATGCACGAGCATTGGCGGTAAGGCGAAGGTCTACGGCGCCGACTGCGCATCCAAATAAGCACAAGGATCAACCATGAAATTTTCCCTAATTTACGAAGCCCAGACGGTGGACTCCAGCCGTGAAGGCGACCGCAAGATTTTCCAGGACACCGTTGAGCAAGCCGTCCTCGCCGACAAGCTTGGCTTCGACACCTTCTGGTGCGTGGAACACACGGCGCTGAGCAACTACTCGCACATGTCCGCGCCGGAAACCATGCTGGCTTTCGTTGCCGGTAAAACCGAGCGCATCGGCATCGGCCACGGCGTGGTCTGCCTGCCTCCGGCGATGAACCACCCGGTGAAAGTCGCCGAGCGCATCGCCACCCTCGATCTGCTGTCCAAGGGCCGTGTGCACTTTGGTGTGGGCAAGGGCGGCACCCAGCAGGAAGCCGGCACCTTCGGCTACGACCTGGCGACCTTGCAGCCGCAGATCGACGAGATGATGTACCTGATCCCGAAAATGTTCGTGCAGGACGAGATCGAGCACAACGGCGACTTCGTGCAGATCCCCAAGCGTCCGATCCATCCAAAGCCGTATCAGGACCCGCACCCGCCGATGTACCTGGCGTGCACCAACACCGAGTCGCTGAAAAACGCTGGCGGACGCGGCATGGGCGCGCTGGTGCTGGGCTTCGGTGGCCCGGAAGAAATCGCCAAGAAGGTCGAGGTGTATCACACGGCCTACGACAACCGCGATGAGAAGAAGCAAGTGGGCTTCCGTCCAAACCGGCACATCGCCGCGCTGTGCCCGGCCATCGTGCTGGACGACAACGAAGAAGCGCGCCGCATCGGTATCCGTGGCCAGCGTTACTTCATGGAATCCCTGGGCTACTGGTACGGCGGTGGCGAGCGTCCGGATCCGCAGAAGTGGAAAGACGACACCTTCGTCGATGGCAACGGCCAGAGCGTGATCAAGTCGCGCTTCGCCTCCGAAGAAGTCAGCGTCGACTTCTCCGACCCGACCATGGCGATGATGAACCCGAACCACGCCTACGGCACCGTCGAGGATTGCATTGGCTACGTGCAGCGCCTGATCGATGCCGGCGCCGACGAAATCCTGTTCATCTGCCAGATGGGCACCGTGCCGCAGTGGGCGCAGCTGGAAACCCTGAAGAACATTGGCGAGAAGGTGATTCCGCACTTTCGCAAGAGCTGATTGGAGATAGCGCAAAACTGTAGCAGCTGCCGAAGGCTGCGTCCGAGTGCGCAGCACCCGGAAAAGGGCAATAAGCGGTGTTTCTGGACGGACTCGGTTTGCCAGGTTGCGAGCGCTGCGCACTCGGACGCCGCCTTCGGCAGCTGCTACAGGTTTTTCAGGCCTGGCACGGACGTCAGGCCAACTTTCCAACGGGTCCCCAAGGCCCGTTTTTTTATGCCCGCCGAATAAAATTGAACACCGTATACCCCTTGTAGGAGCGAGCCTGCTCGCGATAAACCGGAGAACGCCGCGGGGTGTCAGGCTTTCAGCGTTATCGTTGGCGACCATCGCGAGCAGGCTCGCTCCTACAGGTTATTGCGCAAGCTCGTGCCACCGATTTGGCCTTTGAACAGCGCCTGTTTAACGGCTGTCAGTGTTACTTGATGAAAGCTACAAGACCTTGCGGCATTGCCTACAGGTACGCCAGAATCCGCCGGCTTGTGCGGTTTGGAGGCCATCGGTAACTTGATTCGTGTCACTGATTCCCAGTGATCGGGTTTAGTAGCCCGAGGCTTAATCCAAGACGTGCAACGCTTCTAATCAGGCTTTATGCCTGCATTTTGATGGTGGCTGTACGCAGGGCGCCCTTGGGCGCGCCGGCTTCTTGGATTCCCCGGTCTACTAACCTGCGTACAGCTGCCACCCCTTCTTTTAGTAGAGAAGTGGTTCCAGCCCACATCAGGAATCCACACTATGATCAAACCTACGCCAAATCCTCCGGACACCGATCCGACATCTCCCTACGAAAGCCCCGATTCAAAAAAACTCAACGAAGCCGCCGAGCGCGCCCTCGACTTCCACTTCCCATCGGCGGCGGACATCAAAGCCACCCCGCGTACCGTAAGCACCTTGTTCACCGTCGACCCCGAAGTCACGACCGAAACCCTGATGGTGTATCTAGTGGAAACGCTGGCCTCGGTGGATGTGATGGTCCATCAACTGGTGGATCACCTGGAAGGCGGCGACCGCAATGCCCTGCTGGGTATTTCCAACAGCGTAATGCTGGCCGAAATCACCGCAAACCGTGTACTCGATCAAATCGATCCGCCTACATAAACCCGCCACACCACTGCCCCCCTGTGGGAGCGGGCTTGCTCGCGAAGAGGCCGGCACATTCAACATCTATGTTGACGGACACGCCGCCTTCGCGAGCAAGCCCGCTCCCACAGTTTTGATGCGTGTACCCCATCAAATCCGCTAGTCCCATTGGACGATGTTGGCCCTCGCCGAACCCGTTTGAATAGGCCCTACATAAAGTCTCCCCCGGCAGCCGCCGAAGGGTGGCACCGCCTGAGTAAAACGAGGAGTGCATCCATGGATATCCGTGGTCTGGGTTACGTCACCCTGTTATCCAGCGACCTGGCGCAATGGCGCCACTACGCTAGCCAGGTGCTGGGCATGATGGTCAGCGGCAACGATGAGTTTCTGTACCTGAAGATGGATGAGCGTCACTACCGCATCCTGGTGCAGAAAAATGCCGACAACGGCTTCGGTGCCTGCGGCTGGGAAGTGGCTGGCAAAGCGGCTCTCGAGCAGGCGGTCCTCGAGCTGCAACAGGCCGATGTGCAAGTGACCCGTGGCACCGCCGCCGAGGCCGAACTGCGCAAGGTCCAGGAGCTGGTGCACTTCAGCGACCCGGATGGCAATCGCCACGAACTGTTCTGGGGACCGCTGCAGGACTTCGCCCGTTTCGTCTCGCCGGTGGGCGTCAAAGGTTTTGTCACCAACGACCTGGGCATGGGCCACGTCGTATTGCCGGCACCAGCCTTCGAACGCTGCCGCGATTTCTACGAACAGGTGATGGGTTTCGGCCTGTCGGACCTGATGAAAGTCCGCTTCACCCCGGACCCGGCCGAGCCGCAAAAGCGCATCCACTTCCTGCACTGCAACAACGGCCGGCACCACTCGCTGGCGATTTTCGAGTGCCCGATGCCCCACGGCTGCGTGCACATGATGGTCGAGGTCAACGCGCTGGACGAAGTCGGCCGCGCCCTGGACCGCGTCCACGCCAACGGCGTGAAGCTGTCGGCCACCCTCGGCCAGCACACCAACGACCAGATGATTTCTTTCTATATCAAGACCCCGTCCGGGTTTGACCTGGAATACGGCTGCGATGGCCTGGTGGTCGACTGGGACCGCCACACGCCGTTCGAAAGCACCGTGGTCAGCCACTGGGGCCACGACTTCAGTGTCGGTCGCCAATGAGGAACATGACGATGGACAAGCAAATGACCACCGCCGAAATAGTCGGCCAACTGCGTGACGGCATGACCATCGGCATCGGTGGCTGGGGCCCGCGCCGCAAGCCGATGGCGCTGGTGCGCGAAATCCTGCGCTCGGACCTCAAGGACCTGACTGTGGTCGCCTACGGTGGCGCCGATGTCGGCATGCTTTGCGCCGCCGGCAAGATCAAAAAACTGGTGTTCGCCTTCGTTTCCCTGGATTTCATTCCGCTGGAGCCGTACTTCCGCAAGGCGCGTCAGGAGGCGGCGCTGGAAGTGATGGAAATCGACGAAGGCATGCTGTTGCTCGGTCTGCGGGCGGCGGCGATGAATGTGCCGTTCATTCCGACGGCGGTGGGCCTGGGCACCGATGTGCTGCGCCACAACCGCCAGATCAAGTTGATCGCCTCGCCGTACGCCGATGGCAAGGACTGGGTGGCCATGCCGGCGCTCAAACTCGACGCGGCGCTGGTGCATGTCGACCGTGCCGACAAACGCGGCGTGTGCCAGATCAGCGGCCCGGATCATTACATGGACGACCTGTTCGTGCGGGCCGCGACCCACAGCTACGTGACCTGCGATGAACTGGTCGACAGCGAGTATTTCCACCAGAACAGCGCTCACGCCCATCAAGTGTTCTGGGAACGCAACCTGACCACCGCCGTGGCCCACGTGCCGGGCGGGGCGCATCCGTCGTCCTGTGCGCCGCTGTACGGTTTCGACGTCGCGCACTTCAAGGCCTACAACGCCTCGGTGCAGGCGGCCGATGGCTGGGAAGGGTACGTGCGCGACTACGTCGACTGCACCCATGAACAGTATCTGGACAAGGTCGGCGGCCTGGCTGCGATCCGTGAACTGCCGTTGCCGATTTTCTAAGGAAGCCTTCCGATGAGCACTACTGATTACAGCCTCGCCGAGTTGATGATTTGCGCCGCCTCCGAAGCCTGGCGCGAGGACGGCGAAGTGTTGGCCAGCGGCATCGGCGTGATCCCGCGTCTGGCCGCTTCGCTGGCCATGCTGACCAGCAACCCGCAACTGCTGATGACCGACTCCGAAGCCTACATGGTCGCCGAACCGGTGCCTTTGGGCGCACGCAAGGGCTACGAGCCCAAGCGTGACAGCTGGATGGGTTTCTCGCGGATTTTCGACAACGTCTGGGGCGGCAAGCGCCATGCATTGGTCGGCCCGACCCAGATCGACCGCTTTGGCCAGGCGAACATTTCCTGCATCGGCGACTACGCCAAACCCAAGGCGCAGATGCTCGGTGTGCGCGGTTTTCCCGGCAACTCGATCAGCCACGCCAACTCGTTTTGCGTGCCGAGCCACAACCGTCGGGTATTCGTCGAAGGCGAAGTCGATATGGTCGCCTCGGTCGGCTACAACCCGGCCCGCCTGGCGCGTGGCTGGAGGCTGGACGACATCGACATCCGCCTGATCATCACCGACCTCTGCGTGCTGGATTTCCAAGGCCCGCAACGGCAGATGCGCATCCGTTCGCTGCACCCCGGCGTGACGGCGGCGCAGGTCCAGGACAACACCGGGTTCGAGCTGCACGTGCCGGACGATTGCCCGACCACCACGGCACCGACGGTCGAGCAATTGCAGCTGATCCAACGTCTGGACCCGCACAACCTGCGCGCCCTGCAGCTCAAAGACAACCCGCCAGGCCAGCGCTGAGCGCCCGCGTTTTCGGAGACAAGTGATGGCTGAACAAAACGACAAGAACGAGGCCGAAGTGGTCCTGTACGAAGTGCGCGGCGCGGTGGCAATCGTCACCATGAACCGCCCCGAGTACCACAACGCACAGAACTCGCAGATGACGTATGCGCTGGACGCGGCGTTTCGCCGGGCCTGCGATGACGATGAAGTGAAAGTCATCGTGTTGCGCGGTGCCGGCAAGCATTTCTCCGCCGGGCATGACATCGGCACGCCGGGGCGCGACGTCGACAAAACGTTCGATCGGGCGAGCCTTTGGTACGACCACACCAACAAACCGGGCGGCGAGTTTCTCTATGCTCGCGAGCAGGAAGTCTACCTGGGCATGTGCCGGCGCTGGCGCGAAATGCCCAAGCCGACCATCGCCATGGTCCAGGGCGCGTGCATCGCCGGTGGGCTGATGCTGGCCTGGATCTGCGACCTGATCGTCGCCAGCGAGGATGCTTACTTCGCCGATCCGGTGGTGCGCATGGGCATTCCCGGGGTCGAGTATTTCGCCCACGTGCATGAACTCAATCCGCGCATTGCCAAGGAATTCCTGTTCCTCGGCGAGCGCATGCCGGCACCGCGTGCCTATCAGATGGGCATGCTCAATCGGGTGGTGCCGCGCGACGAGCTGGAACAACAGACCCTCGACATCGCCGGGCGCATCGCGCAGATGCCGCGCCTGGGTCTGCAATTGAGCAAGCAAGCAGTGAACAACGCCGAAGACCTGATGGGCAAGCGCGCGACCATGGACATGGTGTTCGGCCTGCATCACTTCGCCCATGCCCACAATGAACTGGTGTCCGGTGACCGCCTCGGCGGCTACGACGCCAAGGCCATGGCCAGTTCGCAACGCAAGTCGGGCGGGGCGTGAGCATGGCGATTTCGTTGAATACCCGTTTGACCGAACTGCTCGGTTGCCGCTACCCGATCATCCAGACCGCCATGGGCTGGGTCGCCGACCCGAAACTGGTGGCGGCCACGGGCAATGCCGGTGGCTTCGGTTTTCTCGCCGGAGCGACCATCGAACCGCAACAGATGGAAGCGGCGATTATCGAAACCCGGCGTCTGACCGATCAGCCGTTCGGGGTGAATTTCCACATGTACCAGGCGAATGCCGGCGAGATCGTCGAGCTGGTGTTGCGCCACAAAGTCCGTGCGGTCAGCTACAGCCGTTCGCCGGGCAAGCAAATGATCAGCCGCCTGAAAGATGCCGGCGTGGTGTGCATTCCCACGGTCGGCGCGCTCAAGCATGCGCAGAAAGCCGTGGAAATGGGCGCCGATGCGGTGACCGTACAGGGCGGCGAGGGCGGTGGGCACACCGGTTCCGTGCCGACCTTGATGCTGCTTGATCAAGTGGTCAACGCCGTGTCGGTGCCCGTGGTGGCGGCCGGCGGTTTCAAGGACGGTAAAGGCCTTGTGTCGGCCCTGGCCTACGGTGCCGAAGGCATCGCCATGGGCACGCGCTTTTTAATGTGCGCCGATAGCCCGGTGCCGCAGGCGACCCTGGCGCGCTACCTGGCGGTCAAGGACCCGGCGGCGATCATCATCAGCCGCGCCATCGACGGCATGCCGCAACGGATGATCCGCAACGAATTGCTCAACCAGCTGGAAAACAGCGGCGGTCTCAAGCGCCTGTTGCTGGCGTTGCAGAGTGGTTTGGCGTATCGCCGCCACACGGGTATGAGCCTGACTCAGCTGCTGACCAGCGCACTGAAGATGCGCGGCAGCGGTGAGCTGACCGCCGCGCAAAGCATCATGGCCGCCAACGCGCCGATGGTGATCCAGAAAGCCATGGTCGACGGGCAACCGGCTGCCGGCGTATTGCCCGCCGGGCAGATCGCCGCATCCATCGACAGCTTGCCCAGCTGCGCCCAATTGATTGAACAGATCGTCCGCGACGCCGAAGCGCGCCTGGGCGAGCTGTGCCGCCGTGTGTCGTGAAGGGGCCATGTATTGTGAAGGAAGGAAACCATGAAACCATTTAGCGTCAGCATCGAAAACGGCATTGCCGAACTGGTGTTCAACCGGCCACCGGTCAATGCCTTCAACAACCAGGGCTGGGCCGACATCGCCAGCGAGATCGAGGGCCTGGGCCGCAACAACGCTGTGCGGGTGATCGTGATCCGGGCCGAAGGTCGCGGCTTTTGCGCCGGGGTCGATATCAAGGAACTGGCCGCCGACGGCAACCTGATCGTCGCGGTGAACAAGGGCAACTACGACAGCTTCAAGGCGATTCACCGCAATCCGAAACCGGTGATCGTCGCCGTGCACGGTTTCGTGCTGGGCGGCGGCATCGGCATCTGCGGCGCTGCCGACATCGTTGTCGCGTCCGAGTGCGCCACCTTCGGTGTGCCGGAAGTGGATCGCGGCGCCATGGGTGGTGGCGCGCATTTGCAGCGGCTGTTCCCGGTGCAGAAAGTCCGCCACATGTACTTCACCGGCGAGCCGATCGACGCCGCCGAAGCTTACCGCCTGGGTGCCGTGGAGCGGGTGGTCAAGCGCGAAGACTTGCGCGAAGCCGCGCTGCAGATCGCCCGCACCATCGCCGCCAAGAGCCCGGGCATGATCAGCCTGGCCAAGGAAGCGCTGACCGGCATCGAAGACGGCAATCTGGAAGACAAATACCGCTGGGAGCAGGGCTTCACCCTCGAAGCCTACCGCTCACTGGACTCTCAGGAAGCACGCGACTCGTTCGTCGAGAAACGCGATGCCCGATTCAACGGCTGAAGGCACGCTCATGGACTTGACCTATACCCCGGCCCAACAAGCCTTTCGCGCTGAAGCGCGGACCTGGCTGGCCGCCAATGTACCGAGTGAACCGCTGCAATCGTTCGACACCGAACCAGGCTTTGCCGAGCACCGCGCCTGGGAAGCCAGACTCAACGAAGGTCGTTGGGGCATGGTCACTTGGCCGACTGAACTCGGCGGGCGCGGCTGCGACCTGATCGAGTGGCTGATTTTCGAAGAGGAATACTATCGTTCCGGGGCACCGGCACGGGTCAACCAGAACGGCATCTTCCTGCTCGGCCCGACCCTGATGGAGTACGGCAGCGAAGAACAAAAGGCACGGTTTCTGCCGCGCATGGCCACCGGTGAAGACATCTGGGCCCAGGCCTGGTCCGAGCCGGGTGCCGGTTCCGACATGGCGGCGATCCGCTCCAAGGCGGAACGGGTGGGTGACCACTACGTGATCAATGGCCAGAAAACCTGGTCGACCCGCGCGGTGTGGGCCGATTGGGTGTTCGGTATTTTCCGTACCGATCCACAGTCCCAGCGCCATCACGGCCTGACCTTCATCCTGCTGCCGCTGAATACACCGGGCATCACCGTGCGGCCGATTCCGCAGCTCAACGGCTTGCCGGGTTTTGCCGAGATCTTTTTCGACGACGTCAAGGTGCCGGTGGAAAACGCCCTCGGTGGTGAAGGCATGGGCTGGCACGTGGCGATGTCCACCGCCGGTTTCGAGCGCGGTTTGTTGCTGCGCTCGCCGGCGCGTTTCCAGGAAACCGCCAAGCGTCTGGTGCAGCTGTACCTGGCCAACCGTGAGCAGGCCGACCGCGACCCGGCCATCGGTGAGGCGGTGATGCGCGCCTGGCTCGATGCCGAGGCCTACACCCTGAGCACCTACATGACGGCCTCGCAACTGGTGCAGGGCGGCAAGATCGGGCCGGAGTCGTCGACCAACAAGATTTTCTGGTCCGAACTCGACCAGCGCATGCACGACACCGCCATGAGCATTCTTGGTCTGCGTGGCGAGCTGCTGCCGCAAGCCCCGGCTGCCGGTGACGTCGGCCATTGGCTGGAAGGTTTCCTGTTTGCCCAGGCCGGGCCGATCTACGCCGGCACCAACGAGATCCAGCGCAACATCATTGCCGAACGCATGCTCGGCATGCCGCGTGCCTGAGGAATAGACCATGGACTTTAGTTTCAGCCGCGACCAATTGCTGTTTCAGGACAACGTCCGCAGCTTCCTGATCAACGAAGTCACCCCGGAACGCATTCGCGAACTGTGGCAGAGCGACAGCGGGCGCAGCGAGCGACTCTGGGCGCAACTGGTGGAGCTGGGCTTGACCGCGCTGACCGTGCCCGAGGCACAGGACGGCATGGGCATGAATGAATTGGACTTCGTGCTGATTGCCCAGGAATGCGGTTATGCCGGTCTGCCCGAACCGCTGGTGGACACCATGCTGGTCGGCGTGCCGTTGCTCGCTGCCCTCGATGAGCAACACGCAGCGCTCAAGCAATGCTGGTTATCGCGGGTTGCGGAGGGCAGTGCGCGGCTGGCGGTTGCCGAGCCGGGTAACCCGCTGGTCAGCGATGCCCATGTTGCCGATCTGCTGTTGCTGGCCCATGGCGATGAAGTGCATGCACTGGAGCGCGACGCCGTGCGCCTGACCCGCAACGAATCGGTCGACCCGAGCCGTCAGTTGTTCCAGGTCGAGTGGACACCAACGCCCGCCACCTGCGTCGCCAGCGGCGAACAGGGTCGGCGTTTGTGGGCGGCCGCCTGCAACCGTGGCGCCCTTGCCAGTGCCGCGCAATTGCTCGGGTTGGCCAAACGCATGGTCGACCTGGCGGTGGACTACACCTTCGAGCGCAAGCAGTTCGGCAAACCGGTGGGTTCGTTCCAGGCGGTCAAGCATCTGATGGCCAACGTCGCGGTGCAGATCGAGTTCGCCAAAGGCCCCCTATACCGCGCCGCTTATGCGCTGGCCGAACAGCAACCGGGGCAGGACGTGCTGGTGTCCCACGCCAAACTGGCAACCGCGGAAGCGGCCATGCTCGCCGCGAAGAACACCATCCAGGCTCACGGTGCCATGGGTTACACCTGGGAGGTCGACTTGCATCTGTTCATGAAACGCGCCTGGGCGCTGGACAAGGTCTGGGGCGATCGCGGCCATCACAAAGGGCGGATTCGTGCGGCGCTGTTCGATGGGCAACCCGCGCTGGGTGCGGGCAGTACTTTCTAACCAGTCAGTATGGGTGACGACGTCCCTGTGGGAGCGGGCTTGTTCGCGAAGGCGGCAGCACATTCAACATTTTTGTCGACTGAACTGACGCATTCGCGAGCAAGCCCGCTCCCACAGGTTATCGGCGCCTGATTTTAATTTTTATACCGAGGTAGACCATGCCTGAAGCTTATATTGTCGACGCCCTGCGCACGCCCACCGGGCGGCGCAAGGGTGGTCTGAGCCAGATTCACGCCGCCGACCTGGGCGCCCATGTGTTGCGCGCGCTGGTCGAGCGCAATGACATTCCCGACGAGGATTACGACGATGTGATCTTCGGCTGTGTCGACACCATCGGCCCGCTGGCCGGGGACATTGCCCGCACCAGTTGGCTGGCGGCCGGCCTGTCGCAATCGGTGCCCGGCACCACCATCGATCGCCAGTGCGGTTCGTCCCAGCAAGCGGTGCACTTCGCCGCCCAGGCGGTGATGAGTGGCACTCAGGATGTGGTGATTGCCGGTGGCGTGCAGACCATGACCCAGATCCCGATTTCTTCGGCGATGATCGCCGCCGAGCCGTTGGGTTTCACCGATCCGTTCAGCGGCTCCGAAGGCTGGGTGCGGCGCTACGGCGCGCAACCACCGACGCAGTTCCGTTCGGCGCAGATGATCGCGGAAAAGTGGGACCTGTCCCGGGCGCAACTTGAAGCCTATTCGCTTGAATCCCATCGACGTGCCTTGCAGGCCATCGAGCAAGGCCGCTTCAACCGCGAAATCGTGCCCCTGGCCGGTGTGCTGCATGACGAAACGCCGCGCCAGACCAGCCTGGAAAAAATGGCCGAGCTGGAATTCCTGTTCGGCTGCGACCGGGTCACCGCCGCGGTGTCGAGCCAGACCTGCGACGCGGCCAGCGCGATGCTGATCGTCTCGGAAGCGGCGCTCACGCGTTACGGCCTGACGCCACGGGCACGCATCCATCACCTGAGCGTACGCGCCGAAGACCCGATCTGGATGCTCACCGCGCCAATCCCGGCCACGGCTTACGCGCTCAAGCGTGCCGGCATGAAGCTCGAAGACATTGACCGCGTGGAGATTAACGAAGCGTTCGCTTCGGTGGCCATGGCCTGGCTCAAAGAGACGGGCTATCCCCACGACCAGACCAACGTCAACGGTGGTGCGATTGCCCTCGGCCATCCACTGGGCGCCACCGGCACCCGCTTGATGTGCACCTTGCTCCATGAATTGGAACGCAGCGGCGGACGCTTCGGCATGCAGACCATGTGCGAAGGCGGTGGGCAAGCCAACGTGACGATCATTGAACGCCTGTAACCCGGAACACACACCGATCCCTGTAGGAGCTGGCTTGCTAGCGAAGGCGGAGTGTCAGCTACTTCAATGTTGTTTGACCCACCGCTTTCGCTGGCAAGCCAGCTCCTACAGGGAGTTTTGGCGACCCGTGAAGAATTTGAAGGATGTAGAACATGAATATCTGTGAAAACCGCGTCGTGATCATCACCGGTGCCGGTGGTGGACTGGGCCGCGCTTACGCACTGGCCTTCGCCACCGAAGGCGCGAAAGTAGTGGTCAACGACATCAACCGCGAAGCAGCACTGGCCGTGGTCGGCGAAATCCTCGGCCAGGGCGGCAGCGCCGTGGCCAACAGCGACGACATCACCCGCTATGACTCGGCGGGTCTGATCGTGCGCCAGGCCATCGAAACCTTCGGCGACCTGAACGTGGTGGTCAACAACGCCGGCATCTGCCGCGACCGCATGTTCGCCAGCCTCAGCGAATCCGACTGGGACAGCGTGGTGGCCGTGCATCTGAAGGGCCACTTCTGCATTTCCAGCCACGCCGTGAAGTACTGGCGTGAGCAGGCCAAGGGCGGTGCCAAGGTCGATGCGCGGATCATCAACACCAGTTCCGGCGCCGGATTGCAGGGTTCCATTGGCCAGTCCAACTACGCGGCGGCCAAGGGCGGTATTGCTTCGCTGACGCTGGTGCAGGCGGCTGAGCTGCGTCGCTACGGGATCACCGCCAACGCCCTGGCGCCGGCCGCGCGGACCGGGATGACCGAGCAGGTGTTCGCCGACACCATGAAAAAGCCTGAAGAGGGCTTCGATTACTTCGCCCCGGAAAACGTCGCGCCGCTGGTGGTGTGGCTGGGTTCCGAGGCGTCCGCCGGGGTGACCGGGCAGATGTTCGAAGTCGAGGGCGGCAAGTTGTCGATTGCCGATGGCTGGCGCCGTGGCCCGCAACTGGATCGCCAAGGCCGCTGGGCGGTGGGCGAGATGGGTGATGCCGTCGCGCAACTGCTGACGCAAGCGGTTCCGGCGGCCAAAGTGTACGGCAGCTGAAAAAGACCGGTCTCGGGAAGGCGGCATGGCTATAATCGGCCCACGATCCAAAGCCGATCACCTGTAGGAGCGAGCTTGCTCGCGAAGAACTCAGACGCAACGCGTTCATCCAGACAGGACGCGTTTTCGTTCACGTCCATCGCGAGCAAGCTCGCTCCTACAGGTGGCCGACGTTTCCCTCCGTCACCACACGAGACCTGCCATGACCATTTCCCTGTACGACGCTTCCGTGCCTGTTTTCCAGCAAATGCTCAACGCCCTGAGTGATGTACTGAAAAAGGCCGAGGCTCACGCCACCGAAAAAAACATCGACCCTAACGCGTTCCTGCAAGCCCGCCTGTTCCCGGACATGTTCCCGCTGGTGCGCCAGGTGCAGATCGCCGTTGATTTCGCCAAGGGCGTTTCTTCGCGTCTGGCCGAAATTGAAGTGCCGAAGTACGACGACACCGAAACCACTTTCGCCGAACTGCAAGCGCTGCTGAGCAAAGTTCTGGCTTACATCGGCGAGATCAAGCCGGAGCAGATCAACGGCAAGGAAGGCATCGAGATCGTGACCCGTCCGGGCACGCCTAAAGAGAAGCGCTTCAGTGGCCAGGCTTACCTGCTGAGCTACGGCCTGCCGCAGTTCTTCTTCCACGTCACCACTACTTACGCACTGCTGCGCCACAATGGCGTGGAAGTGGGCAAGCGCGACTACATGGGCGCGTTCTAAACCGCCCAGGTACAAAAAAGCCCCCGCAACCTCAGGTTGCGGGGGCTTTTTCATGTGTGCGCATTTTTCAGCTACATCACAAATCCTGTGGGAGCGGGCTTGCTCGCGAAGGCGGAGTGTCAGCTACATCAATGTTGGCTGACCCACCGCTTTCGCGAGCAAGCCCGCTCCCACATGGGGCGGTGGGGTCAGGCCAATCGTGCTGCTTTCTGCTCTTCACCCAGGCAAGCCGCCGCGGTGAACAGCACATCGGTGGACGAGTTCAGCGCGGTTTCTGCCGAGTCCTGCAACACGCCGATGATGAAACCGACCGCCACCACCTGCATGGCGATTTCGCTCGGGATGCCGAACAGGCTGCACGCCAGCGGGATCAGCAACAGCGAACCACCCGCCACGCCCGAGGCACCGCAGGCGCAGATCGCTGCCACGACGCTCAGCAGAATCGCGGTCGGAATGTCCACGGCGATGCCGAGGGTGTGCACCGCCGCCAGGGTCAGCACCGTGATGGTGATCGCCGCGCCGGCCATGTTGATGGTCGCGCCCAGCGGGATCGATACCGAGTAGGTGTCTTCGTGCAGGCCCAGACGCTTGCTCAATTCCAGGTTGACCGGAATGTTCGCCGCCGAGCTGCGGGTGAAGAACGCGGTGATGCCGCTCTCGCGCAGGCAGGTCAGGACCAGCGGGTACGGGTTGCGGCGCAGTTTCCAGAACACGATGAGCGGGTTCATCACCAGCGCCACGAACAACATGCTGCCGAGCAACACGGCCAGCAGGTGCGCGTAGCCGATCAAGGCGCCGAAGCCGGAAGTGGCGAGCGTCGAGGCCACCAGGCCGAAGATGCCCAACGGGGCGAAGTTGATCACCAGACGCACGATCACCGTCACGCCGTTGGACAAGTCGCCCAGCACTTCGCGGGTGGTGTCGCCGGCATGACGAATGGCGATACCCATGCCGATGGCCCACGCCAGAATGCCGATGAAATTGGCGTTCATCAGGGCGCTGACCGGATTATCGACCACGCTCAGCAACAGACTTTGCAGCACTTCGCCAATCCCGCCTGGCGCCGTGACCGCGACGTCCTGGGTCGACAGCACCAGGCTCGACGGGAACATCATGCTGGCAACCACCGCGACCACGGCGGCGGCGAAAGTGCCCAGCAGATACAAAAACAGAATCGGCCGGATGTGGGTTTCCTGACCGTGTTTATGGTTGGCAATCGATGCCATCACCAACACAAACACCAGAATCGGCGCGACGGCTTTCAGTGCCGAGACAAACACTTTGCCGATGAACGCCGTGGACTTCGCCACGTCGGGGGCAAACAGGGCCAGGGCAATACCGGCGATCAGGCCGATCACGATCTGCGTGACCAGGCTCAAGCGTTTAAGGCGGTGCAATAGAGAAGGGGATGAAGCAGTCATAAAACAGCATCTCTGATTTTTTATTAATGCATGGTTTCGCAGGTTTGCGGCAACAAACAGGGCAGGCCGCAGGCAGGAAACCGAGAAGGAAACACGGGGCTAATGCCAGCGCTGATTCCTGTGGCGAGGGAGCTTGCTCCCGCTGGACTGCGCAGCAGGCCCATTTTTTTGGGGCCGCTTCGCTGCCCAGCGGGAGCAAGCTCCCTCGCCACGGGTTCAGTGTTTCGGCTAACCGATCGGCATTAACCACAGGGTGTACTTTTTTCAGGGCGCGGACTTTATCACAGCGTCGTCCCGATCCTTCAGACCTGTGACGATCCGCCACTCGGGTAATCAACGAGATCGGCAGGTTCGTGCAACCCTGATCGAAAACACTCTGATAAGATTCGCCATCCTCATTTTCATGTCTGCCAGTGGGCCTTCGGGCTATCGCTGGTGTCGTCGTTTTTTGGAGTTGTGCATGCGGTTGTTGCCCATTCTTCTGTTGTCTGCCGCCGGTTTCACGGTGCTGACCACGGAGTTCATCATCGTCGGCCTGTTGCCGGCCATCGCCCGCGACCTTGACGTCAGCATCCCGCAAGCCGGGTTGCTGGTGACTCTGTTCGCCTTCACCGTCGCCGCGTTCGGCCCGTTCCTCACGGCGTACTTCGCCCGCTTCGAGCGGCGCAAGCTGTTCATCTCGGTGCTGATCCTGTTCGGCCTGGCCAACACGCTGGCGGCGCTGGCGCCGAACATCTGGGTGATGGCGTTCGCCCGGTTGATCCCGGCGCTGGGGCTGCCGGTGTTCTGGGCGCTGGCCAGCGAGACGGCGGTGGACATCGTCGGGCCGGATTACGCCGGTCGCGCCATCGCCAAGATCGGCTTCGGTATTGTTTGCGCCACGGTATTCGGCATTCCGGTGGGCACGCTGATTTCCGACGCGTTCGGCTGGCGCAGTGCCTTTGCCATTCTGGCGGTCATCGCCTTTGCCAAGGCGTTGCTGCTGTTTATCTACCTGCCGAGGACCAACTTGCACCAGCATCAGGTGAGTTTCATTTCGCAGTTCAAGATCCTGCGCAGCCCGCTGATGCTCGGTCATGTGTTGCTGTCGGTGATTGTGTTCAGCGGCATGTTCACGGCCTATACCTATTTGGCCGACATCCTCGAGCGTCTGGCCGGCTTCAACGGCACCGTGGTCGGCTGGTGCCTGATGGGCTTCGGCGCGGTCGGGCTGATCGGCAACTCCCTGGGCGGCCGGGCGGTGGATCGTCATCCGCTGATGGCGTCGATGATGTTCTGCGCGTTCATGATTGCCGGCCTGGTGGCGCTGGTGCCGAACATCCATTCGCCGGTCGGTCTGGCGGCGGCGATGGGCATCTGGGGCGTGACCCAGGCCGCGTTGTTCCTGGTCAGCCATGTGCGCCTGATGAAAGCCGCACCCGAGGCGCCGGCGTTCGCCGCGTCGCTGAACATCGCCGGGGCCAACCTTGGTATTGGCCTGGGCGCGATGATCGGTGGCCGGGTGATCGACAGTGTCGGCCTGCAAGGCCTTGGCTTCGCCGCGGCGGCTTTTATCCTCGCCTCGATCCTGCTGGCGATTGCGCTGATGACCTTCCAGCCCCGGGAAATTTGCGCCTGAAGGCTTTAAAACGCGGTAAACAGCTCGCGTCGGGCACCTTCGGTAATGGCAACAATGCCGGGGTGCCTGACCTTGCGTTCCACTGAGATGGCATAGAACGACTCGCTCACCGCGTCGGTCTGGCCGATCACTTCCACGCCGTATTGGCGTTGCACTTCATCGGCAATCACGCTCGGGCCGATGAAAATCCCGCTTCCGGATTGGCCGAAGGCCTGCATCAGGGCGCTGTCGTCGAACTCGCCGACAATTTGCGGCTGGATCTGTTGTTCGGCGAACCAGCGCTGCAAACGGCTGCGCACCACGGTTTCCGGACCGGGAATCAGCAGCGGCGCGCCGTGCAGATTGCGCGGGAAGTCGTGGCCGTAACGTGCCGCCAACTCAGGGGTGGCAAAGAAGCTGATCCCGCACTCACCGAGTTTCTGGCTGTAGCCCTTGATGTCCAGGTGCGACGGCATCGGGCTGTCGGAAATCACCAGGTCCAGGCGCTGGATCGCCAGGTCGGCCAACAAACGTTCTAGCTTGTCTTCGCGGCATGTGATGCGCAGCGGTTCGCTCAGCTCCATGGTCGGTGCAATCAGGCGATAGACGATGGACTTGGGCACCACGTCGGCCACCCCGACGCGAAACAGAATCTGCTGTTCATTGGGTTGTGCCCGCAGCATCAGCTCCAGTTCGCCGCCCAGCTGAAACATTTGCTCGGCGTAGGGCAGTGCCTGGCGTCCGGCTTCAGTGAGTTCAAGCTGCCGTCCGACTCGCCGAAACAACTCGATGCCAAAAGTCTGTTCCAGCAATGAAATCTGCCCGCTGATGGTTTGCGGCGTGAGGTTCAGTTGCTCGCAGGCCCGCACGATGCTGCCGGTCTTGGCCACCACCCAGAAGTAATGCAGTTGTCGGTAATTCAACATAGGTACGTGGTCCCTGTAGGCGCTGTCGAGTGAAACGAGGCTGCGATCTTTTTAAACGGCCACGTCAAAAGATCGCAGCCTTCGGCAGCTCCTACATAAAAAAAGTCTGGATTCGTAAAAATCGAAGTATATACCGCAAAAATACGAATTTTCCTGAAGTGTTTGCTTCCCTAGAATGCGTCGCTATCAACGGGCCATCGTTCAGGTCCGTTTGTTCTATCGAGGAAAACATCATGAAGCTGAAAACCACGGCACTGTTGATCACGTCTTTACTGGTACTGGCCGGTTGCGACCAGGCTGAGAAAAGCGCGCAACAGCTGATGGGCAAGGCTGCCGAAAGCGCCAAACAGGCGATTGACGATACCCACAAGGCCGCCGAGCAAGCGCTCAGCGATGCCACCGGCGGGTTGAGCGGCAAAAAAGAATCACCGGAAAAAGATGCGGAAAAATCCGAATCTTCCTCCCAGGAAATCTAAACCGTATTACAACGAGTCAGGACTGACCCATGGACTACCTTTTACAACTTGCCGCCAGCCCCACCGCCTGGGTCGCCCTGGCCACCCTGGTGGTGATGGAAATCGTGCTCGGCATCGATAACCTGATCTTCATCTCGATCCTGACCAACAAACTGCCCGAGCAGCACCGGCAGAAGGCGCGACGCATTGGTATCGGCATGGCGCTGATCCTGCGACTCGGCCTGTTGAGCACCATCGCGTTCATCGTCCAGTTGACCGCTCCGGTGATCGAGATTCTCGGCCACGCGTTCTCCTGGAAAGACATGATCCTGATCGCCGGTGGCCTGTTCCTGTTGTGGAAGGCGACCACCGAGATCCATCACAGCATGGACCCGGCCCCGGAAGATCCGACCTCGAAGACTTCGACCGTGACCCTGGGCTTTGCCGCGGCGATCGGTCAGATCCTGATGCTGGACATGGTATTTTCCATCGACAGCATCATCACCGCTGTCGGCATGACCGAGCACTTGCCGATCATGATCATCGCGGTGGTGGTATCGGTGCTGGTGATGTTGTTTGCGGCTGATCCGCTGGCCAAATTCATCAACGACAACCCGACGGTGGTGATGTTGGCGCTGGGCTTCCTGATCATGATCGGTATGACGCTGATCGCCGAAGGCTTCGGCGCCCATGTACCGAAAGGCTACGTCTATGCGGCCATGGCATTCTCGGCTTCGATCGAGGCGTTGAACATGATGTCCCGCCGGGCCAGGCAGAAGCGGATTGCCGCTGAAGCTTAACCGACGCTGAAACAAACGGCCGCCTGAACTCCAAGGAGTGCAGGCGGCCGTTTTTGTTGGTTTCGGCTGAAAGTCTTTGTCAGTGAGCGTTGGCGTGCTGGCTCGGCGTCTTGTCCGTTTTCGGCGCAGGTGCTGGCTGAACAGGGTGATGGTGGCGGCGGGTAATGCGCAGCACGCCCCACAGCATGGCGCCGGCTACCGCCAGCCAACCGGAAATCAACATCACAATGATCATTGCCAGGCTCATCTGTGCCTCCTCTTTGCCCCGTTGCGGGCGCACACGCTTTGCTGCTGTCGCTTCAGAGAACAGTCTAGCCGTTGCTGCATTTCAGGCTATTGACCGAAAGTCGCCTGTCACCAACCAGTTCGCTCTATCGAATGCACTCGACTACCGTTTAGAGCTATACCGTAGCGGCGTGGCGACCTATGATCGACAACCAAGCCGGGAATGGGATTGCCTGGCGTCTGAACCTGAACAAGAGAGAGATGATGGTGCGGGTATTTTCTCGAATTTTGTCGGCCTTGCTGATAGCCGGTTGCGCGGCAAGCCTGGCGGGCTGTGCCGGGAGTGTTGCGCCCGAGATCAAGCGTTTGCCGGAGCGTGTCGAACTCAGCGGCCGATTCTATCGGGGCGATGCCTATCAAAGCGGGCCGCAGGTGCTGGCCAGCATGCTGTCCCAGCAGGGCATCGTGATCACCCCGGGTTTGCTCGACAAGCCCTTGCATTTGCCGGGGGGCGAAGCCCAGTTGCAACAAAACATGCAGAACCTGGCTCGCGAGTACGGGATGGTCGTTTACCCCGTCGACAGCAACCTTCCGGCCTTGTTGACGCAAGTCGCCGCCGGTTATCCGGTGATGGTGCGCTTCACTGAAGGCTCGGCCATGTGGGCCGAACCGCGTTACGCCATTCTTGCCGGCTACAACCGTCAGAAGCAGACGGTCCTGCTGCGCGCCGGGATGAATCGCCGCGAACTGATGAGCTTCAGCTCCTTCGAGTCGGCGTTCAAGGACGCCGGTGGTTGGGCCGTGCTGATCCAGAAGCCGACGCAGATCCCGGCCCAGGTCGATCAGCAGCGTTGGCTGAAGGCCGCCAACGATCTGGCTCAGGCCGGTCAGGAGCAAGCGGCGGCCAAGGCTAAAAAGGCCTTGGCCGCGCAGTAAGTCCGTTGGTCACCCGACGGGCACCATCGCCCGTCGCCAGCCTCTGATCTACAACGGCCCGCAACTTTCGGGTCGAGATCAGGAGGCGCCCATGGCTCATCCCACCACGCCCGTCGGCCCGCATTCATCTGAACATTCTTCCGGTGATGAACTGGGGTTCGACCCGGATTCCCCGGACCTTTCCGATCCTCAGGTTGATCCCGTCGGACCGGCCAAGGCGCCGAGGGACGTGAAGCCGGGCGACAACCCCAAGGCCCCGGCAAAACCTTACGATCCACTGGGTAATCTGAAACCCTAGGTCCAACGACTGAATGACGGGCGAAAAAAAAGCCCCGATCGATCGTAATGCTATTCACTTAAAAGATAGAGCGAACAATAAGCAACCTGTGGCGAGGGAGCTTGCTGTGGCGAGGGAGCTTGCTCCCGTTGACTGCGCAGCAGTCCCGCCTTTGGGGTCGCTTCGCAGCCCAGCGGGAGCAAGCTCCCTCGCCACAGATACAGTGTTCGTCCTTAAGTGAACAGCTACCGATCGATCGGGGCTTTGTGCGTTTCTGTTCCGTTACTTCGAGGCTTCAATCACGCCGCTCTGGCGCTGTTTGAGGTTCTTGTCCGATTTGTACTGCAGGGCTGCAGAAGCCACATTGGCGCTCTTGCCCGTTTCGACCCAATTGCGGATGCGGGCGGCATCGGCAAAGTGTGTGTATTTGCCATAAGCGTCCAGGAGCACCAGGGCAACCGGACGGTTACTCATCCGGGTCACCAGCACCAGGCAGTGACCGGCTTCGTTGGTGAAACCGGTTTTCGTCAGTTGAATGTCCCAGTCCGGCTTGCGGACCAAATGGTCTGTGTTGCGAAAGCCCAGGCTGTAGTTGGGTTTGCGGAACGAGACGGTTTTTTCCTTGGTCGTGGTCAGCTCTGTCAGCAACGGGTATTTGTGCGCGGCGATCAACAGCTTGCTCAGGTCGCGAGCGGTCGACACGTTGCGCGGGGAAAGACCAGTCGGCTCGACGAAATGCGTGTTGGTCATGCCCAGTGCCCGGGCCTTGGCGTTCATTGCAGCAATGAACGCGGCATAGCCGCCCGGATAGTGGTGCGCCAGAGTCGCGGCGGCGCGGTTTTCCGAAGACATCAGGGCAATCAGCAGCATTTCCCGGCGCGGCAGTTCGCTGCGGAGCTTGACCCGGGAGAACACGCCTTTCATTTCCGGTGTGTCGCTGATGTTGACGTCGATGTATTCGTCCATGTTCTGCCGGGATTCAACCACGACCAGGCCAGTCATCAACTTACTGACGGAAGCGATCGGCACCACCACGTCAGGGTTGCTGGCATAGATGACTTTGTTGGTCTGTATGTCCAGCAGTAAGGAACTGCCGGAAGCGAGCTTGAGTGTCTTCGTCTCTCGCGGCGCTGCGGTGGTCTCGTCAGCACTGGCGATTGGCGTGAGGAAAACCCCTGTAACTGCAAAAAATAGGCTCAGGATGGAAAGACGGATTTTCACGCTGGCGGACTCGTAAAGTGTTGATAAGCCGTTTTGTAACGGGCTATTTCGTAAAAAGCGCGACATTCTGGAGTATGGCTGAATAACTGTCGATGGTTGTTCAAGTAACAGGTGAAAGTCCTGAGAAACATGAAAAAAAAGTCATTTTCCGTCGGGTGGTCGCGCTTGTTTCGCAGGCAAAAAAAACCCCGCCAAGGGCGGGGTTCTTTGACTGGCTGTCAGCGACTGCGGTGAAACTCAGCTGTGCAGGGTTTCAGCGGCGTACAGGGTGTTTTCCAGCAGGCATGCACGGGTCATCGGGCCAACGCCACCCGGTACCGGAGTGATCCAGCCGGCGCGGGGCAGGGCGGTTTCGTAGATCACGTCACCGACCAGCTTGCCGTCGTCCTGACGGTTGATGCCGACATCGATCACGATCGCGCCTTCCTTGATCCATTCGCCCTTGACCAGGCCTGGCTTGCCGGCGGCGACGACGACCAGGTCCGCGCGGCCGACATGACCGGCCAGGTCTTTGGTAAAGCGGTGGGTGACTGTCACGGTGCAACCGGCCAGCAGCAATTCCATTGCCATCGGGCGGCCAACAATGTTGGAAGCACCGACGACCACGGCATTCATCCCGTAGAGATCGGCCCCGGTGCTTTCCAGCAGGGTCATGATGCCTTTGGGAGTGCATGGGCGCAGCAGTGGAATGCGCTGGGCCAGACGACCGACGTTATAAGGATGGAAACCGTCGACGTCTTTGTCCGGACGAATGCGCTCCAGCAGCTTGGAGGCGTCCAGGTGCTCTGGAAGCGGAAGCTGAAGCAGAACGCCGTCGATTGCAGGATCGTCGTTCAGGCGATCGATCAGTTCGGTCAGCGCTTCTTGAGTGGTTTCGGAAGGCAGGTCATAAGCTTGGGATAGAAAGCCGACCTCTTCACAGTCTTTACGCTTGTGCGAGACATAAACCTGAGAGGCAGGATCGCTGCCGACCAGGATCACCGCAAGGCCGGGCGTGCGCAGGCCTTGCTGGCGACGCTCGGTGACACGTTGGGCGATCTGCTGGCGCAGGCTGGCGGCGATCGATTTGCCGTCGATTAGTTGTGCAGTCATTGCGCGTGATTAACCATCGAGAGGGGAAAAAAAGAGAACGCATTCTCGCATGTCAGGCGGTGAGGGCAAAGGCGCTTGGTCTGCAAATTCCCCTAACTCCTTTAATTAAATGAATTTTTTTTAAAAAGGATTTGACGACCTTCAGGGGGCTCTATACTATTCGTCGCACTTGTCGGGCACAGCCTAGCACTGGTTAAGAAGGTTGAGCAGAATTACGATTCTGCAAGACTGGAAAGCACTTAGTTTGTAGTCCTCCAAGGTTACAGCTAACAAGGCGCCCGTAGCTCAGCTGGATAGAGCATCCGCCTTCTAAGCGGATGGTCGCAGGTTCGAGTCCTGCCGGGTGCGCCATTAGGCAGCATTGGCACAAGTAGCGCGATATGGTGGGCGTAGCTCAGTTGGT
>NZ_JBWKXF010000003.1:107474-138820 GCF_059422645.1 Pseudomonas sp. GW821-FHT01C01
AGAGCACGGGATTGTGACTCCCGTTGTCGTGGGTTCGATCCCCATCGTCCACCCCATATTTCGAAAGGCGCCAGATTAACAGTCTGGCGCCTTTGCTTTAACGGCTTCATCCGCGGATGTGGTGGAATTGGTAGACACACTGGATTTAGGTTCCAGCGCCGCGAGGCGTAAGAGTTCGAGTCTCTTCATCCGCACCAAATAAAGCTTCATTCAGGCTGTTGGCCTGGCTGGAGCTTGATAAAGAAGTTGTTTGGCTTCTTTAACAGGCAATATGGTGGGCGTAGCTCAGTTGGTAGAGCACGGGATTGTGACTCCCGTTGTCGTGGGTTCGATCCCCATCGTCCACCCCATATTTCGAAAGGCGCCAGATTGAAAAGTCTGGCGCCTTTTTTGTTTCGGCGGCTGCAGGTTCCGGGCCGCAGGGGCAGGGCGTTTCGTCGTATTTATGTTTCTCGATGATGCCGTCCTGTCCGCCGGCCTTGCTTGCGAGATCGGCAGCCAGGGCGATGATTGGCCGCCTCTTCTATATATAGAAGGGTTGGCGCAGAGCCTTGGCGTGATTGGTTGTATTTGCCATCGGGGCGAGGTGCATTCGTGCATTCGCGCTTATAAATTGCCTGCTGCGTTTTTACCCGTTTTCAGTAGGGTGACTTCTTGAGTTTGACCCACTAGAATGCATGCCCTTGATTCTGGGGTCGGAAACGGCCGGCTAACGTCTGTGCAACGAGGAATATCCATGCAAGTTTCTGTTGAAAATACTACTGCTCTTGAGCGCCGCATGAGCGTCACCGTGCCGGCTGAGCGCATCGAGAGCCAGGTCAACAAGCGTCTGCAGCAGACCGCCCAAAAGGCCAAGATTGCTGGCTTCCGTCCAGGCAAAGTGCCAATGAGCGAAATCAAGCGCCGTTTCGGTGCCGATGCTCGTCAGGAAGCTGTAGGCGACGTGATCCAGTCTTCTTTCTACGAAGCTGTGGTTGAGCAGAAGCTGAACCCGGCTGGTTCGCCTTCGATCGAGCCTAAATCCCTGGAAGCTGGCAAGGACCTGGAATACGTCGCTGTATTCGAAGTGTTCCCAGAGTTCACCGTTGCCGGTTTCGAAGGTATCACCGTTGAGCGCCTGAGCGCTGACGTGGCTGATGCCGATCTGGACAAAATGCTGGAAATCCTGCGCAAGCAGAACACCCGTTTCGAAGTGGCCGATCGCGCTGCCCAGAACGAAGACCAGCTGAACATCGATTTCGTCGGCAAAGTCGACGGTGAAGTGTTCGCTGGCGGTTCCGCCAAGGGTACTCAGCTGGTTCTGGGTTCCGGCCGCATGATCCCTGGTTTCGAAGATGGCCTGGTTGGTGCAAAAGCCGGTGAAGAACGCGTTCTGAACCTGACTTTCCCAGAGGACTATCAGAACCTGGACCTGGCTGGCAAAACCGCCGAGTTCACCGTGACTGTAAACACTGTTTCCGAGCCAAAGCTGCCAGAACTGACCGAAGAGTTCTTCGCTCAATTCGGCATCAAGGAAACCGGTCTGGAAGGCTTCCGCGCCGAAGTTCGCAAGAACATGGAGCGCGAGCTGCGTCAGGCGATCAAATCCAAGGTCAAGAATCAGGTCATGGACGGTCTGCTGGCCACCAACCCGATCGAAGTGCCAAAGGCTCTGCTGTCCAACGAAGTTGACCGTCTGCGCGTGCAGGCTGTTCAGCAGTTCGGCGGCAACATCAAGCCTGACCAACTGCCGGCCGAGCTGTTCGAAGAGCAAGCCAAGCGCCGCGTAGTACTGGGCCTGATCGTGGCTGAAGTGGTCAAGCAATTCGACCTGAAGCCTGACGAAACCCGCGTTCGCGAGATGATTCAGGAGATGGCTTCGGCCTACCAGGAGCCTGAGCAGGTTGTGTCCTGGTACTACAAGAACGACCAGCAACTGAACGAAGTCCGTTCGGTTGTGCTGGAAGAGCAAGTTGTGGATACTGTTCTGCAGAAAGCTAGCGTGACCGACAAATCGGTCTCTTACGAAGAAGCGGTCAAGCCGGTAGAAGCTCCACAAGCCGACTGATTGATTTTGCGTTAGAAGCACACACCATAAGCCAGCTCTCGAGCTGGCTTATGCGTATTCAAGACATAACTATTTGGGAGTGACTGCAGAGCATGTTCCGTAATTCGTATATTCAGCAGAACTCTGATATCCAGGCCGCAGGCGGCCTGGTCCCGATGGTTGTCGAGCAGTCCGCTCGTGGCGAGCGCGCATACGACATTTACTCGCGTCTGCTCAAGGAGCGAGTGATCTTTCTGGTTGGTCCGGTAGAAGACTACATGGCCAACCTGATCTGTGCGCAACTGCTGTTCCTTGAAGCGGAAAACCCGGACAAGGACATCCATCTCTACATCAACTCCCCGGGCGGTTCGGTGACGGCGGGCATGTCGATCTACGACACCATGCAGTTCATCAAGCCCAACGTGGCGACCACCTGTATCGGTCAGGCGTGCAGCATGGGCGCATTCCTGCTGACGGCCGGTGCTCCTGGCAAGCGTTACTGCCTGCCGAACTCACGTGTGATGATTCACCAGCCACTGGGCGGTTTCCAGGGCCAGGCGTCGGATATCGAAATCCATGCCAAGGAAATCCTCTTTATCCGTGAGCGTCTCAACACGCTGATGGCCAAGCACAGCGGGCGCACTCTTGAAGAAATCGAGCGCGATACCAACCGCGACAATTTCATGAGCGCGGAAGCCGCGCGTGAGTACGGGTTGATCGATGAAGTGATCACCCAGCGCCCAGCTTAAAATAAGCAGCTCAAAATAAGGTTGGTCGGCGGGTCCGATCACCAGCGGGCTTGAAAAAGCCCGCAATAGCCTTCATCTTGTGTTGCAAGCCTATCGGATTTGGATCGAACGAATGACTGACACCCGCAACGGCGAGGACAACGGCAAGCTGCTCTATTGCTCCTTCTGTGGCAAAAGCCAGCATGAAGTACGCAAATTGATTGCCGGCCCCTCGGTCTTTATCTGCGACGAGTGCGTCGACCTGTGCAATGACATCATCCGCGAGGAGGTGCAGGAAGCACAGGCCGAAAGCAGCGCGCATAAATTGCCCTCGCCTAAAGAAATCAGCGGCATCCTTGATCAGTATGTGATTGGTCAGGAGCGTGCGAAAAAGGTTCTGGCCGTAGCGGTATATAACCACTACAAGCGCCTGAATCAGCGTGACAAAAAGAATGACGACGTCGAACTCGGCAAGAGCAACATCCTGCTGATCGGCCCGACAGGCTCGGGTAAGACCCTGCTTGCCGAAACACTGGCCCGCTTGCTGAACGTTCCGTTCACCATCGCCGACGCAACCACCCTCACCGAGGCGGGTTACGTGGGTGAAGATGTCGAGAACATCATTCAGAAGCTGCTGCAGAAATGCGATTACGACGTAGAAAAAGCCCAGATGGGCATTGTCTACATCGATGAGATCGACAAGATTTCGCGCAAGTCTGACAACCCGTCGATCACCCGGGATGTTTCCGGTGAAGGCGTGCAGCAGGCCTTGCTCAAGTTGATCGAAGGCACGGTCGCTTCCGTTCCGCCTCAAGGTGGTCGCAAGCATCCGCAGCAGGAATTCCTTCAGGTCGACACCCGTAACATCCTGTTCATCTGCGGTGGTGCGTTCTCCGGTCTGGAAAAGGTTATTCAAAACCGTTCCACCAAGGGTGGCATTGGTTTCAACGCAGAAGTGCGCAGCAAGGAAGAAGGCAAGAAGGTGGGCGAGTCCCTGCGTGAGGTCGAGCCTGACGATCTGGTCAAGTTCGGTCTGATCCCGGAATTCGTCGGTCGTCTGCCGGTACTTGCCACGCTGGACGAGCTTGACGAGGCTGCGTTGATGCAGATCCTCACCGAGCCGAAAAATGCTCTGACCAAGCAATATGCCAAATTGTTCGAGATGGAAGGCGTTGATCTGGAATTCCGTTCCGACGCTCTGAAATCGGTCGCCAAGCGTGCCCTGGAACGTAAAACCGGTGCCCGTGGCCTGCGTTCGATTCTCGAAGGTGTATTGCTCGACACTATGTATGAAATCCCCTCGCAATCCGAGGTGAGCAAAGTAGTGATCGATGAAAGCGTGATAGAAGGCAAGTCCAAGCCACTGTATATCTACGAAAACAGTGAGCCGACCGCCAAGGCCGCGCCAGACGCTTAAGCGTCACGCAGCTTGAACAAAGAAGGGGCCTTCGGGCCCCTTTTCTATTTGGGGCTGACTTGTCGGATCGCCGCACCGCAGCGAAGGTGACCTGACAGCCAGCCATTTTCTCAAGCTTCTTCGGGCTGAGATCTTTTACTGCTTTTATCCGCTTGTTTTTTTCCAAACTAGCCCCCATCTTGGTTTCAAGCTTACTTCCATCTGATTACGGCCTTACGGCCGCCGTAGAGGCGAAATCATGAAGACAACCATCGAATTGCCTCTCCTGCCATTGCGTGATGTCGTAGTTTATCCGCACATGGTTATCCCGCTGTTCGTGGGGCGCGAGAAATCCATCGAAGCCCTCGAGGCCGCGATGACGGGTGACAAGCAGATTCTTCTGCTGGCCCAGAGAAACCCGGCTGACGACGATCCTGGTGAAGATGCCCTGTATCGCGTTGGTACAATTGCCACCGTTCTGCAGCTGCTGAAGCTGCCTGACGGAACGGTCAAGGTTCTGGTCGAAGGCGAGCAGCGGGGCGCCGTGGAGCGCTTCAGCGAAGTGGACGGCCACTGCCGTGCCGAAGTCTCCCTGATCGACGAAGTCGACGCGCCAGAGCGCGAGTCGGAAGTGTTCGTTCGCAGTTTGCTGTCTCAGTTCGAGCAATATGTGCAGTTGGGCAAGAAAGTCCCGGCTGAAGTCCTGTCATCGCTCAACAGCATCGACGAGCCAGGCCGCCTGGTGGACACCATGGCCGCGCACATGGCCCTGAAGATCGAACAGAAGCAGGAAATTCTCGAAATCATCGATTTGTCGGCCCGGGTCGAGCACGTTCTGGCGTTGCTGGATGCCGAGATCGATCTGCTGCAAGTCGAAAAACGCATTCGCGGCCGCGTCAAAAAGCAAATGGAGCGCAGTCAGCGCGAGTACTACCTGAATGAGCAGATGAAGGCCATTCAGAAAGAACTCGGTGACAGCGACGAAGGTCACAACGAAGTCGAAGACCTGAAAAAGCGTATCGATGCCGCCGGTCTGCCGAAAGACGCCCTGGCCAAGGCAACGGCCGAACTGAACAAGCTCAAGCAAATGTCGCCGATGTCCGCGGAAGCGACCGTGGTGCGCTCCTACATCGACTGGCTGGTTCAGGTGCCGTGGAAGGCTCAGAGCAAGGTGCGCCTGGACCTGGCACGTGCAGAAGACATTCTGGATGCCGACCACTACGGCCTGGAAGAAGTCAAAGAACGCATCCTCGAATACCTCGCCGTGCAAAAGCGCGTGAAGAAAATTCGTGGTCCGGTATTGTGCCTGGTCGGTCCTCCCGGGGTGGGTAAAACGTCCCTGGCGGAGTCGATTGCTCATGCCACCAACCGCAAGTTCGTGCGCATGGCCCTCGGCGGTGTACGTGATGAAGCGGAAATTCGTGGACATCGCCGTACTTACATCGGTTCGATGCCAGGAAGATTGATTCAAAAGATGACAAAGGTGGGTGTCCGCAACCCGCTGTTCCTGCTCGATGAAATCGACAAAATGGGCAGCGACATGCGTGGCGATCCGGCATCGGCGTTGCTGGAAGTGCTCGATCCCGAGCAGAACCACAACTTCAACGATCACTATCTGGAAGTCGATTACGACCTGTCCGATGTGATGTTCCTGTGCACCTCGAACTCGATGAACATTCCGCCGGCGCTGCTGGACCGGATGGAAGTGATCCGTCTGCCGGGCTACACCGAAGACGAGAAGATCAACATCGCCGTCAAATACCTTTCGCCGAAGCAGATCACTGCCAACGGTTTGAAAAAAGGCGAGCTGGAATTCGACGCCGAAGCGATTCGCGACATCATCCGCTACTACACCCGTGAAGCCGGTGTGCGTGGCCTTGAGCGGCAGATTGCCAAGGTTTGCCGCAAGGCCGTCAAAGAACATGCGCTGGAAAAACGCTTCTCGGTGAAGGTTACCGCAGACATGCTGGAACACTTCCTGGGCGTGCGCAAATTCCGCTACGGCCTGGCGGAGCAGCAGGATCAGATCGGCCAGGTGACCGGGCTGGCATGGACTCAGGTGGGCGGCGAACTGCTGACCATCGAAGCCGCTGTGGTGCCGGGCAAGGGCCAGTTGATCAAGACCGGTTCTCTGGGTGACGTGATGGTCGAGTCGATCACCGCTGCCTTGACCGTTGTTCGCAGCCGGGCGAAAAGCCTGGGCATTCCCCTGGACTTCCATGAGAAGCGTGACACGCACATCCACATGCCGGAAGGGGCGACTCCGAAGGACGGTCCTAGCGCCGGTGTGGGCATGTGCACGGCCCTGGTGTCGGCATTGACCGGCATTCCGGTACGCGCGGATGTCGCCATGACCGGTGAGATCACCTTGCGTGGCCAGGTGTTGGCGATTGGCGGCTTGAAAGAAAAACTGCTGGCTGCCCATCGTGGCGGAATCAAGACCGTGATCATTCCTGAAGAGAATGTGCGCGATCTCAAAGAGATTCCGGACAATATCAAGCAGGATCTACAGATTAAACCGGTTAAATGGATTGACGAGGTCCTGCAAATTGCGTTGCAATACGCGCCGGAGCCCTTGCCGGACGTGGCTCCGGAGATAGTCGCGAAGGATGAGAAACGCGACGCAGATTCTAAGGAAAGAATTAGCACGCATTAGTACGTATTTGCCTGGGGGGCTTTCTTGACAGCTTTTTAGAGCCCTTGTTATAAAGCGGCTCTTAAGTGTCTGTAGGCCATTCAGCACTCGTTTTTGCTTTCACCAAAAAAACTTAGAATCATACTCAAATAGATATAAGGGGACTTAGAGTGAACAAGTCGGAACTGATTGATGCTATCGCTGCATCCGCTGATATCCCGAAAGCTGCTGCTGGCCGTGCGCTGGACGCTGTAATCGAATCCGTCACTGGCGCTCTCAAGGCTGGCGACTCTGTTGTTCTGGTTGGTTTCGGTACTTTCTCCGTAACTGATCGTCCAGCTCGCATTGGTCGTAACCCACAGACCGGTAAGACGCTGGAAATCGCAGCAGCCAAAAAACCAGGTTTCAAAGCCGGTAAAGCACTGAAAGAAGCTGTCAACTAAGTTCGATTCAGGTTTTTACCCATCCGGGTCGGGGTCATGCCTGACTTGGCAGCGGAGCGGCAGTCCTGACTGCAGGTCGCCGGTTCAAGACACTGAGGGTCGCAAGTTCGAGCCCTCGATCCGCTCCGCCAGTTACGAGAAGGCGCATCCTCGGATGCGCCTTTCTTCTATCCGGATTCTACCCACGCTCCACGGTTGCCTAATTTTGAAGTTCAACCGTTTCTGGGGGACGCATGCTGCAGAATATCAGGGACAATTCACAAGGCTGGATTGCCAAGACTATTATCGGGGTCATCGTTGTTCTGATGGCCTTGACCGGTTTCGACGCCATTTTCAAGGCCACGTCGCACAGTAATGATGCGGCCAAGGTCAACGGTGATGAAATCAGCCAGAACGAGCTGAGCCAGGCGGTCGATATGCAACGCCGTCAGCTCATGCAACAGCTGGGCAAGGATTTCGATGCTTCCTTGCTGGATGAAAAAATGTTGCGCGAATCGGCTCTCAAGGGCCTGATCGATCGCAAACTGCTGCTGCAAGGCGCAGAAAAATCGAAATTCGCTTTTTCCGAAGCGGCACTTGATCAGGTCATCCTGCAAACACCAGAGTTTCAGGTTGACGGCAAGTTCAGCTCGGAGCGTTTCGACCAGGTGATTCGCCAACTCGGCTATAGCCGCATGCAATTCCGCCAGATGCTGGCTCAGGAAATGCTGATTGGTCAGCTGCGTGCCGGTCTGGCAGGTAGCGGTTTCGTGACCGATACGCAGGTGCTCGCGTTTGCCCGTCTGGAAAAACAGACCCGCGATTTCGCTTCGCTGAACATCAAGGCTGATCCGGCGGCTGTGAAGCTGACCGACGAAGAGGTCAAGGCCTATTACGACGAACACGCCAAGGAATTCATGACACCGGATCAGGTGATCATTGATTACCTCGAGTTGAAGAAGGCTTCCTTCTTCGATCAGGTCAGTGTCAACGACGAAGAGCTGCAAGCGGCCTATCAGAAAGAAATCGCGAACCTGTCCGAGCAACGCCGGGCTGCGCACATTCTGATTGAAGTGAACGACAAGACCACCGAGGCGCAAGCCAAGGCGAAGATCGAAGAGATCCAGGCCCGTTTGGCCAAGGGCGAGAAATTCGAGGCTCTGGCCAAGGAATTCTCCCAGGATCCGGGTTCGGCGAACAACGGCGGTGACCTGGGTTATGCCGGTCCTGGCGTCTACGATCCGGCGTTCGAAAAAGCCTTGTATTCGTTGGCCAAGGACCAGGTATCGGGGCCGGTTCGCACCGACTTCGGTTTCCACCTGATCAAGCTGTTGGGCGTGGAAGCGCCAGAAGTGCCAACGTTCGCCAGCCTGAAAGACAAGCTGACCCGTGGTCTGAAAACCCAGCAGGTCGAGCAGCGCTTCGTCGAGGCGAGCAAGCAACTGGAAGACGCCTCGTTCGAAGCGTCCGATCTGGCTCAGCCTGCACAGGACCTGAAACTGACCGTCCACACGAGCAAGCCGTTCGGCCGTGAAGGCGGTGAGGGTATTGCAGCCAACCGTGCCGTGATCACTGCAGCGTTCAGCCCGGAAGTCCTGGATGAGGGCGCGAACAGCACCGCCATCGAGCTCGATCCGGAAACCGTGGTCGTGTTGCGCGCCAAGGAACACCTGAAGCCTTCGCAACTGCCGCTGGAAAGCGTTGCTGTCAACATCCGCGAGCAATTGGCCAAGGAACACGCCAGTGCTGATGCCAAGACCAAGGCTGATGCGTTGATTGCAAGCCTGCGCGACGGCAAGACCCCGTTGGGTCAGGCGATCGACGGCCAGGCCTGGAAAGTCACCGAAGCGGCGACTCGTGCTCAGGAAGGGGTCGACCCGGCGGTGCTGCAAGCGCTGTTCCGCATGGCGAAGCCAGCGGCCAAGGACAAGCCGACCTTCACCAGCGTGACGCTGGCTGATGGCAGCCTGATGGTCGTGCGCCTCAATGGCGTGAACGAAGCAGCGGCGCCTACCGATGAAGAGAAAGCGCAGTATCGTCGCTACCTCGCTTCCCGCATCGGCCAGCAAGACTTTGCGGCTTACCGCAAGCAGCTGGAAAGCCAGGCGGACATCAAGCGTTACTGATGCCTGACCAGATTTAGTGCTGCACAGAAGACCCCGGCCGAAAGGCCGGGGTCTTTTTGTTTGCCGTACGTCATTTGCCGCGGTGACTTTTCCTTAAAACCGGGGTCAATCAGCCTGTAACTGTTTTAAGACACAATCGTTGCTCCGCTAAGCATCGATCTGTTGCACAATACGCCTCGAACCGTTTTCCTCAGGATGTTCAATGTTTAAATCATTTCCCATGCGGGTTGTCGGGCTGGCTGCCGTGCTGGCCGTTGCGGCCGGTTGTTCGTCGAACAAGGCCGCCATCTATGAGCATGAGAACTTCGACGATTCCGGAACGTTTTCCCGCAATTACCCGGTCACCGATACTCAGAGTTGCGAAGCGGCCCGCCGCGCCTTGTTGAGCCAGGGTTACATCATCACCAGCAACGATCCGAAGCTGGTCAGCGGCCACAAGAGCTTCCAGCAGACCGGCGAGAATCACATGGAGATCAGTTTCAGTGTGGTGTGTGCCGATGACGGTAGCGAAGGGCACCACGCGACCGTATTCGCCAACGCCTTGCAGGATCGTTATGCACTGAAGAAGACCAACAACTCCGCAAGTCTCGGTGTGGGTGTGTTGGGCTCGGTGTCGATGCCGATCGGCTCCTCTGATGACTCGATGGTCAAGGTCGCCAGCGAAACCGTATCGTCTGCCAAGTTCTACGAGCGTTTCTTTGCACTGGTCGAGCTGTTCCTGCCGCCGGAAGCGAAAAAGGCTGCGCACATCACCGAAAAGCCGAAAACAGACCTGGGCGTGCCTGAAGCCAAGGTAGCGCCGGCTCCACTGGCGCCTGCGCCGACAACCGCACCGACCGCAGAGCCAGCCCCGGCACCTGCTCCAGTGGCCTCTGAACCGCTTGCTCCGCCACCTGAAGCGGCACCGATTACCCCGGTTCAGAACACAGAGCCGGCACCTTCGGCAGAAGCCATCAAGCCACCGATGAACCCGACGGACATGCCGCCGCCGAGCGAGCCGATTCCGGCGATGCCTGCCTCCGGCCAGTGATTGATCGCGCGACGGGAACGGCCAACGAGTAACGATTCCGTAGCGGGCGCAAAGATTGATCCGCGTCAAACAAGGCCGCTGTTCTGCGGCCTGTAGCGAAAAAACCTGTGATAAATTCCAGATCGCCTGCTACGTTTTATTCAGTAGCGACGAAGTGTCGTGCCCGCGTCATTTTTCTTTCACCCGGGCACTTTATGCTCAAGGGGCTGGTCATTTATTCAAGCGTTTTCAATACATGTCGGAGGATTCAAGAATGGACGATTATCAAGAAGAGCTGCTCGAGTACCAGGCGTTTGAACTGGATCCGCTGGAGCCAGCAGAAGACGCTACTGAGCTTTAAAGCTTCAACTTGTCGCTTGCAGCTAGAGGCTTCAGGCTGTTTTTCTATGGCTGCGGCGGAACTCGCCGGGTGTCTGCCCGTTCCAGCGTTTGAAAGCGCGTTGAAACGCCTCGGCTGAGGCAAATCCCAGCAGGTAGGCGATTTCTCCGAATGCCAGTTCGGTGTCGCGTATGTAAGTCATGGCGAGGTCGCGCCGAGTATCGTTGAGAATGGCGCGAAACTGCGTGCCTTCCTCGGCGAGTTTGCGGCGCAAGGTCCAGGTTGGCAGCTTCAAGCGTGCCGCCACTTCTTCCAGGTCGGGTTCCCGACCTCCATTGAGCAACGGTCCCAGCAGCGCGATGATGCGTTCACGCAGGCTGCGGGTACGTGTCAATTGCTCCAGTTCCCGCTCACACAGTTGCAGCAAGTGCCGCCAGGTACTCGGGCAATGCTCGGGGTTGCGCTGTGCGAGGCTGGAAAGGCTCAAGCGCAGTTGATTGTGCTCGCTGCCAAACACTATCGGGCAGTCACCCAGGACGTCGTAGGCGGCGCGGTAGTCGGGCTGCTCGAACTCGATTTCAATGCGCTCGGCGCGTAGCGGGGCAGGGCTGACACTGGAGAGCTGGTGCAACCAGCCTGCGATGATCGAATCCACCACGAAACGGTTGTAGGCGTTGTACGGGCTGATGGAATAAAAGCGCAGCCAGGCGCCCTGGGCATCTTCATGAAAGCTCGATTGACCGCGATAGTTCGAGCCGTACAGGGCTTCGAAACGTATCAGGCAGCGGGCGGCTTCACGTACCGTCGGCGCCTGGGCGGCGGTGATTCCGGCCAGGCCGGCCTGGCTCAAGCGGCTGAACTGAGCCATGCTCAAGCCGAGCGCCGGGTTGTCGGTCAGCTGAATGGCGCTGTGGCCCAGGCGCATGTAGCGCGGGATCGACAGCCGCGCACCGGCTTCGCTCAGGCGAGCTGTATCGAGGCCGTATTGTTCGAGCAGTGGCTGTGGGTCCGCGCCATGGCTGCGCACGGCGTCGGCCAGGCTGTGAACAAAGCCTACAGACAAATCGCCAAGACGCATCGGCAGCGGTTTCATGGGTTACAACCACAGGTTCAGCAAGCGCGCCCCATGGGCGTCGCCGTCGGCGAATTGCCGCCCGTTGCTGCTGAGAAAACTCTGACCGGCGCTGCCCTGATCCCAGAACTGGCCCCGCAGGAACACGCTCATGCCGGCAACGGCCTGACTGGCCGGTGCCTGGGTGGTGAGGGTCAGGCGTTGCCAGGCCTGGCCTTCACTGATCTCGCCGGATTTGAGTTTCACTGAAGCAGGTGTCGATGTCCCCCGATAACCGCGCCACGGCTGGTCCCACGCACCCCGGCCGGCCACGAATGCGGGGACGGCGATCAGTTGCACGCTTTGGTCGTCGAGCCGGCGGTAGTTTTCCGGGTACCAGCTGTCGCGGCCGATCAGTATGCCCAGGCGTCCGGCCGGTGTGTCGACGACATTGAGCGAATGCTCGCCGTTGGCCTTGATCGCATCCTGTTCAGCGAAGACCGGATGCATCTGGCGCTGGGGCTGACCGATTGGCAGCCCCTCGCTGCTGAACACGACGCTGCTGTTGTACAGCGCTCCGCGGCCGATTTTCAGGGTGCCGTCGATGATGCTGGGCTCGGGCAATACGATGGAGCCGGCCACCAGGGTTACGTGGAATTCTTTTGCCAACCCGCCGAACAGTGCCTGATAGTTCTTGGCCATCGCCTTGGCCTTCATACGCAGGTGGGCATCGTCCAGGCGGTTGCCGCCCTCGGCGCTGATCAGGGCACGGACAAACTTCAAGGGGTTGCTCACCGCCAGCCAGTTCATGGCCTCCTTGAGGGTGGTGGCCTGGTACAGCTCGTCTTTCTCGCCGCTGACCATCAGCCAGGTGCCGACATGTTCCGGCAACACGACGATGGTTTTGCCATTCAACAAGCCCTGGTCCTGGGCCTTCTGCAAGTAAGCCGCAAGTTTACGGTGCAGGCGCTCGGGGCTTTGGTAATCGGTGGGAAACAGCTCGGGCTGGATGCCCAGCAGGTTGCCGCGATCGGCAGGCGTGCCCTGATCGACGGCGAGATTGATCCGCAGATCCGAAAGGTAATGGCCCACCGGACGGTCCGCGGCCCACATCGCGTAAGTCGTGAGGGCGGCAATCATCGCCATGGAGAGCGTCAGGTACAAAAGTTTGCGCATGGGGGAACAGTCAACGGCCGCGTGCAGGGTTCGTCGACTAGGGTATGACCCATGTCGTCGCTTGCCAAGTGGTGCTGCTCATTTCGATCAATAAGTTGTCAGTTACGGTCATTGAGCGACAGCGATGCGACTCTTAGTCTGTCGAGCATGACTGACGGGGCCGTAGAGCTCCTGCATTTTTCCGTGATCGCTCGATGTGGAGTTTCCGATGACCGCCGCTCAATACCCGCACCTGTTGGCTCCGCTGGACCTGGGTTTCACCACGCTGCGCAACCGCACCCTGATGGGGTCGATGCACACCGGTCTTGAAGAGAAGCCGGGTGGCTTCGAGCGTATGGCAGCGTACTTTGCCGAGCGTGCCCGTGGCGGTGTCGGCCTGATGGTCACCGGCGGCATCGGCCCGAACGACGAAGGTGGCGTGTATTCCGGTGCGGCCAAGCTGACTAGCGAAGAGGAAGCACTGAAACACCGCATCGTTACCCGTGCCGTGCATGACGCAGGCGGCAAGATCTGCATGCAGATCCTCCACGCCGGTCGCTATGCCTACAGCCCGAAACAGGTCGCGCCCAGTGCAATCCAGGCGCCGATCAACCCGTTCAAGCCTAAGGAACTGGACGAGGAAGGCATCGAGAAGCAGATCAGCGATTTCGTCACGTGTTCAGTGCTGGCACAAACCGCCGAGTACGACGGTGTGGAAATCATGGGTTCGGAAGGCTACTTCATTAACCAGTTCCTCGCGGCCCACACCAACCATCGTACCGACCGCTGGGGCGGCAGCTACGAAAACCGCATGCGCCTGCCGGTGGAAATCGTTCGTCGCGTGCGTGAAGCGGTGGGCCCGAACTTCATCATCATCTTCCGCCTGTCGATGCTCGACCTGGTCGAAGGTGGCAGCACCTGGGAAGAGATCGTTCAATTGGCCAAGGCCATCGAGCAGGCCGGTGCGACCATCATCAACACCGGTATCGGCTGGCACGAAGCGCGGATTCCGACCATCGCCACCAAAGTGCCACGTGCGGCCTTCAGCAAGGTCACGGCCAAGCTGCGGGGCTCGGTCAATATTCCGCTGATCACCACCAACCGCATCAACACGCCGGAAGTCGCCGAGCAGATTCTCGCCGAGGGTGATGCCGACATGGTGTCCATGGCGCGGCCGTTCCTCGCCGACCCGGATTTCGTCAACAAGGCCGCTGCGGGTCGCGCCGATGAAATCAACACCTGCATCGGTTGCAACCAGGCCTGCCTCGATCACACCTTCGGCGGCAAGCTGACCAGTTGCCTGGTCAACCCGCGTGCCTGCCACGAAACCGAACTCAATTACCTGCCCGTGCAGCAACTGAAGAAAATCGCCGTGGTCGGTGCCGGCCCTGCCGGTTTGTCCGCCGCGACCGTGGCCGCCGAGCGTGGCCATCAGGTGACACTGTTCGATTCGGCCAGCGAGATCGGCGGTCAGTTCAACATCGCCAAGCGCGTTCCGGGCAAGGAAGAGTTCTACGAAACCATTCGCTACTTCAACCGCAAGTTGCAGACCACCAACGTCGAGGTGTGCCTGAACACCCGAGTGAATGTGGCAGAACTGGTCGAAGGTGGTTACGACGAGATCATTCTGGCCACCGGCATTGCGCCGCGCGTGCCGGCCATTCCAGGGGTGGAAAACGCCAAGGTGCTGAGTTACCTGGATGTGATTCTGGAGCGTAAACCGGTCGGCAAGCGCGTCGCGGTGATTGGTGCCGGTGGTATCGGTTTTGACGTCTCCGAGTTCCTTGTCCACGAAGGCGTCGCCACCAGTCAGGATCGCGCCGCGTTCTGGAAGGAGTGGGGCATCGATACGCACCTTGAAGCACGCGGCGGTGTCGCTGGTATCAAGGCGGCGCCCCATGCCCCGGCCCGCGACGTGTTCCTGCTGCAACGCAAGAAATCCAAGGTCGGTGACGGGCTCGGTAAAACCACCGGCTGGATTCATCGCACCGGTCTGAAGAACAAGCAGGTGCAAATGCTCAACAGTGTTGAATACCTGAAGATCGACGACGAAGGCCTGCACATCCGCATCGGCGAAACCGGCGAGCCGCAGGTGCTGCCGGTGGACAACATCGTGATTTGCGCCGGGCAGGATCCGCTGCGCGAGTTGCATGACGGTCTGGTGGCAGCGGGGCAGAGCGTGCACCTGATCGGCGGCGCGGACGTCGCGGCGGAGCTGGATGCCAAGCGGGCGATCAACCAGGGTTCGCGGTTGGCGGCGGAGTTGTAATTCGCATCGTTTGGGCTCACACCACTACCTGTGGCGAGGGAGCTTGCTCCCGCTGGGCTGCGAAGCGGCCCTGAATCTGAAGGCTCGGTACATCAAAATTATCGAGTGCTCTGGATTTGCGACTGCTGCGCAGTCGAGCGGGAGCAAGCTCCCTCGCCACAGTCAGCTGTTAAGATGCCGGCTCTTCACCCAGAGCCGGCATTGATGCTTCTCCCTCCAGAAACCTGGCTAGCCCAGGCTCCCCTCGAACCGCTCCACCTCGACTGGCTCACAGATGCCGGCATCGAAGTGGCGATCCTGCGTCTGGACCAGATCGACCCGCTGATCAGCGGCAACAAATGGTTCAAGCTCATCGAACACCTGAAGACCGCCGAACGCGTCGGTGCCGAAGGCATCATCAGTCTCGGTGGGGCGCATTCCAATCACCTTCATGCGTTGGCGGCGGCGGGCCAGCGTTTCGGCTTTTCCACTGTCGGCCTGTTACGCGGGCATCCTCAGGACACGCCGACGGTGAGGGATTTGCAGGCATTCGGCATGCAGTTGCACTGGCTGGGTTACGGCGGCTATCGGGCGCGACACGAGGCCGGTTTTTGGCAGCCCTGGCAAACGCAGTATCCGACGTTGCATCCGGTGCCTGAAGGTGGAGGTGGATTGCCCGGCGCACGAGGATGCATGCAGTTGCGGGCGCAGGTTGGTGCGCAACTGGCTGGATTGGGCTGGAGCGATTACGACGGTTGGTGGCTGGCCTGCGGAACCGGCACGACCCTCGCGGGGCTGGTGCTGGCCGAAGCGGGTGATCATCCGGTTTACGGTGCATTGGCGGTGCCTGACGATCATGGTGTGGCGCAGCAGGTTGAGATGATCGTGAGGCAAGCGGGTGTGCCAGATCCTGTGTATGAATTGTTTGAGGCCAGTCGCGGCGGCTTTGCCAAGGTCGATCCGCTGCTGCTCGATTTCATCGAAAAGACCGAACAGGCCAGTGGCATCCCCCTGGAACCGCTGTATACCGGCAAAGCGCTGTTGGCACTCAAGCAGCAAGTCGAGGCGGGCCGATTCGCCCAAGGTACGCGACTGATCTTCATCCACACCGGCGGCTTGCAGGGGCGGCGGGGATTGAATTCAAAAAACTGAGCGGCGCTGCGATCCAGTGTGGGAGCGGGCTTGCTCGCGAAGGCGGAGTATCAGTCGATATTGTATTGCCTGACACACTGCCTTCGCGAGCAAGCCCGCTCCCACATTGGAATTCATTGGTTTCAGGAGTCGCGGTTCACCCGCTTGGGCATCATCCGCAGCAAGGTGTTATCGCCCACCACATAATGGTGATAAAGCGCGGCCGCGGCATGCAGGCCGATCAGCCAATAGCCGATAGTGCCGCCGAGCTCGTGCCAGTCCTGGAGTTGTTTGGCCAGGTCCTTGTTTTCCGCGATCGGCATCGGCAGGTCGACACCGTAGAACATCACCTGATTGCCTTTGGCGCTGGTGACCAGCCATCCGAGAATCGGCGTGACGATCATGAAAATGTACAGCGCCCAGTGCATCAGCCTGGCCAGCGTCGTTTGCCAGTGCGGCGAGGCCGGGAAGACCTCCGGCGCCGGGCCGAGACTGCGTGCGAACAATCGCAGCCAGACCAGAACGAATACGGTCAGGCCGAGCATGAAGTGTGATTCGACGATCAGCGTGCGCCCGCCACTGCCCTTGGGAAAGAACCCGCGAAACTCGATACAGGCGTAAACCAGCACCAGCAGGACCAGCATCAACCAATGCAGCGCGATCGATACGGTGCTGTAGCGCGAGGCGGAATTTTTCCACGGCATACGGTGTTCCTCAGAGGTCCGGTTTAAAGCCACCGTTCTTGTGCGACGGTGTGCTTTAACTGTAATCCTGTTTCACCGGGATTGCCTGAGACGATTGGTCGCTGGATGCTTTGGTTCATGTCTTGGACAGAAAAACCTGTAGGAGCGAGCTTGCTCGCGATGGAGTGTCAGATACGTTGATGTCGACTGACACACCATCGCGAGCAAGCTCGCTCCTACAGGGGGGAGTTGCGTTTTTTAGCTCGATTGCGGCATTTCGCCGTTGGCCAGACGCTTGTTGATGTCGGCGATCACTTCCGGCAGATCGGTGATGGTGTCGATCATGTAGTGCGGGCGCGAACCTTCGAACATGGCGTGGATGCGCTTGCGTTCGCTGTCCAGTTGGTCGCTGCCCAGCGCGCGATAACCTTCGTAGTCCAGGCCCAGGGCGTTGCCCGAGCAGATCAGCGCCACGGTCCACATACCGGCACGGCGACCTTCGAGAATGCCCGGCACGGTGTCATCGATCTTCACGCACGCGGCGACATCGTCGATACCCAGGGCGATGACATTGGCCAGCGCCTGAGCGGGCCATGGGCGGCCATTCGGCACTTCGTCGGTGGCGACCACGTGATCGGCCACGTAACCGTTGGTGGCGGCCAGCTCGACCACTTTGTCCATGACCTGTTTCGGATAGCCGGAGCAGGAGCCGATCTTGATCCCTTGCTGGCGCAGGTTAGCGATGGTCTCCAGCGCCCCTGGAATCAGTGCCGAGTGCTCGGCGATTTTTTCGATTTGCAGCGGCATGAAGCGCTGGTAGATCGCGGTGACGTCATCGTCGGTCGGCGTGCGACCGAATACCGCGCGATAACGTTCGGCGACTTGTGGTTGATCGCACAGGGTGCGGATGTGGTCCCACTTGCCCATGCCCATCGGGCCACGGGCTTCTTCGATGGACACCTGGACATCGAACTCGGCGAAGGCTTCGACGAAAATCTGCGTCGGGGCGAAGGAGCCGAAGTCGACCACAGTGCCGGCCCAGTCGAGGATGGCGGCTTGCAGTTTGGTTGGGTTGGTGTAGTTCATGGTGATCAAATTCCTTGGAAACTGGCGGATGAGGAGCAGCTTTGGGTGGGAGCGGGCTTGCTCGCGAAAGCGGTGTGTCAGCCGACATCTATGTTGAATGTCAGTCCGTCTTCGCGAGCAAGCCCGCTCCTACAGGGAATACGGTGTGTTTTAGATATCGAGGACTTCCATCTCGCGCAGTACTTCAGCGATCGCCGCTACGGCTTCGCGTATTTCGGCTGGCTGGACATGGCCGATGCAGCCGACGCGGAAGGTTTCGACCTGGGTCAGTTTGCCGGGGTAGAGGATGTAACCCTTGGCCTTGACCCGCTCGTAGAACTCCTTGAACTGGTAGCGCGGATCTTTCGGGGCATGGAAGGTGGCGATGATTGGCGCCTGAATAGCCGCCGGCAGGAAGCTGCGCAGCCCCAGTTTGCCCATCTCTTCCATCAATGCCTGGCAGTTGGCGGCGTAGCGTTGGTGCCGGGCCGGCAAGCCGCCTTCTTCGTTGTATTGCAGCAGGGCCTCGTGCAGCGCCGCGACCACATGGGTCGGCGGGGTGAAGCGCCACTGGCCGGTCTTGGCCATGTAGGCGTGCTGGTCCTGCAAGTCCATCGCCAGCGAATGCGAGTTGCCGGCGGCGCTGGCCAGGGACTCTTTGCGGGCGAATACGAAACCCATGCCCGGTACGCCTTCCAGGCATTTGCCCGAGGCGGCGATCAGCGCGTCGAACGGCACTTGTTGTGCGTCCACTGGCAGGGCACCGAAGGAACTCATGGCGTCGATGATCAGGCGCTTGCCGTGTTCTGCGACGACCTGGGCGATCTCCGGCAGCGGATTGAGGATGCCGGTGCTGGTTTCGCAGTGAATCAGGGCGACGTGGGTGATGCCGTTATCGGCGCGCAGCAGGCGGTCGACGTCGGCGGCGGTGGTCGGTTCGTCTTCGGCGGTTTCGAAGGTGCTGAAGGCGCGGCCCAGCACGTCGCAGATTTTCGCCAGGCGTTTGCCATAGGCGCCGTTGATCAGTACCAGAACCTTGCCATCCCGAGGCACCAGCGTGCCGATCGCCGCCTCGACCGCGAAGGTGCCGCTGCCTTGCAGGGGCACGCAGTGGTGGGTGGCGACGCCGTTGATGATCGCCAGCAGTTGTTCGCAGAGGCTGGCGGTCAGTTGGTTGAAGCGGTCATCCCATGAACCCCAGTCGATCATCATCGCCTGACGGGTGCGGGCCGACGTGGTCAACGGGCCGGGGGTGAGCAGGATGGGTTCGGCAGTACTCATTCTCGTGTCCTCGCAATCGATGGGATGAAGCGTTGGTGCCTAAATTGCAATTTGCCGTGTTATCAATCAAATTGTTTGTTGTTATGCCAGCCATCAGTGAGGGTTATTCATGAACCTGTTTCAGCTCCGCGCCTTCGATGCCGTGGCCCGGGAGGGCAGCTTTACCAGGGCAGCGGCGCGGCTGTTCATCAGCCAGCCGGCGGTCACCGGGCACATCAAGGCCCTGGAGGAGCACTACCAGATCACTTTGTTGCGTCGCACCGCCCGTCGAGTGGAGCTGACGGAGGAGGGCACCAAACTGGCGGCCATCACCCGGGCGATGTTCGGCCTGGCCGAAGAGGCGCAGGTGATGCTCGAAGCCAACCGGCAGTTGCTGACCGGGCGTCTGGAGGTGGCAGCGGACGGTCCGCACATGGTCATGCCGATGCTCGCCAGCCTGCGGGCGCGCTATCCGGGAATCACGGTGAACCTGCGCCTGGGCAACGCCCAGGAAACCCTGGCGGCGCTGCTGTCCGAACATGCCGATGTGGCGGTCCTGACCGAAGTCGAGCCGCGCAAGGGCTTGCATTTGCAGGCGCTGAACGAATCACGGATTTGCGCACTGGTGCCCGACGGTCATCCCTGGGCGCAGAAGTCCAAAGGCGTGCAGCTCAAGGAGCTGGATCAGGTGATCATGGTGCTGCGCGAACCGAGTTCGATTACCCGGCGCACCTTCGATGAGGCTTGCGTCCAGGCCAGGGTCAATCCGCGGGTGCTGCTGGAACTGGATAGCCGCGAAGCGGTGACCGAGGCGGTGGCCGCCGAGTTGGGGGTTGGGGTGGTGTCGTCGGTGGAGGTCAGCCACGACCCGCGGGTGGCGGCGGTGCCGATCATTGGCGAGGGGTTGGTGAATCGGCACATGATCGGGTGCATGGAGCGGCGGCGGGATTTGCGGTTGATTCAGGCGTTTTTTGGGTTGGCGTCAGTCAGGTAGACCGAGTCGCCTGCATTCGCGAGCAAGCCCGCTCCCACATTTGATTTGTGTCGTTCATAGATCACCTGTGGGAGCGGGCTTGCTCGCGAAGAGGCCAGACCTGCCTACGCAAGACTCTCGCGCACCATCTCAAGAAAGGTCGCCACCAGCCGCCGCGAACTCTGCTCGCGCAAGCACACCAGCGTCTCGGTCAATCGCCGCTTGCAGTCGGTAATCGGTAACGCGCACACCCTGGAATCCGCACCGAACTCGGCGGCGGACACCACGCCAACCCCAATTCCCACCACCACCGCCTCACGCGCCGCTTCCCGGCCTTCGACTTCAATCGCCGGACGAATTCGAAACCCGGCGCCGGTCATTTCTTCCTCCAGGGTCTGGCGCGTCACCGAACCGATTTCCCGCAACACCAGTGGCGTGTCGTCGAGGTCCGCGAGGGTAATGGATTCGCGGTCGGCCCACGGATGATTGCGCGACACGAACGCTACCATCGGGTCGTTACGCAGGGGCAGGGAGATCAGCCGTTCATCGCTGACGTCACGGCCCAGCAATGCCAGGTCGGCCTGATAGTTGAACAGTCGAAACAGCGACTCATCGGTGTTGCCGGTTTCGATCTTCACACTGATGCCAGGGTAGCGTTCGCAGAATCGGGCAATCTGTGGCAGCACATGCACCGGCGCATCTACCGCCAGAATCAGGCTGCCGGTCTGCAAGGCCTGGGAGTCCTGCAGCAGTTCCTGGGCTTCCGCCTCAATCACAAAAAGCCGCTGGGTAACGCTCAGCAGGCGCTCGCCCAGATCGGTCAGGCGCACCGAGCGCTTGTTGCGGTGAAACAGCAAAACCCCGTAGCGCTCTTCGAGTTTGCGCACCTGGTCGGAAATCGCCGGTTGCGTCAGAAAAAGCCGCTCGGCGGCTTTGGTAAAGCTTCCATGGACCGCCACGGCGTGGAACGCTTTGAGCTGGGCGTGGGAAACCGACATGGGAATCTCCAGTAACAAGCTGAGCTTATTTTTGAAATACGATAAATCGATTTCACTTATTAATCAGTAATTGTTTTTATCCACCTCAGCCCCGCTGACTGGTCAATCGAACAGCAGCGGGTGCCATGAGCCTGTGCGTGCAACTACAGGACTCATCTGACCGGAATCGCCCACAGGGACAAGGTGATTTCGCAGTGCTCAACAATAAAAACACAGGCGTTTTCTTCCAATTCTGCCGGCACACTCACACCCTGAGGTCAGAACCACAATGAACAAGCACATCGGCACCATCAAGCGTTGGCGCGTGCAGATCTTCGCGATCACCTGGCTCGCCTACGCCGCTTTCTACTTCACCCGCAAAGCGTTCTCGGTGGCCAAGCTCGGCATCGCCGAAGACCCGACCTTCATGCTCGACAAAATGGCCATGGCCAACCTCGACGCCATCTACCTGACGGCTTACGCCGTTGGTCAATTCACCTGGGGCATCCTGGCCGACCGCTTCGGGCCGCGGGTGGTGGTGCTCGGCGGGTTGCTGATTTCCGCTGGCGCGGCGCTGGTGATGGGCAACTTCGCAACGTTACCGATTTTCGCTACCTGCATGCTGATACAAGGCCTGGCGCAGTCCACCGGTTGGTCGGGGCTGTGCAAGAACCTCGGCAGTTTCTTTCCCTCCGAGCAGCGCGGGAGGGTATTAGGCCTGTGGAGTTCCTGCTACGCCTTTGGCGGTCTCGTGGCGTCGCCGTTTGCCGGTTGGTGGGCGTATACGCTCATCGGTACCTGGCATGCGGCGTTTGTTTCCAGTGCGGCGGTGGTTGGGCTGGTCGCCGTGCTGTTTTTTATTTTTCAACGCAACAAACCTGAAGACGTGGGCCTGCCGGCCGTGGAGCCGGAGCCTGAACTGACGGCTGAAGAAACCCTTGCCCAAAGCAAAATCAGCATCTGGGAGCCGCTGAAGGAAATCCTGCGCAACCGCACGGTGCTGGTGCTGGGGTTGGCGTATTTCATGCTGAAACCGGCGCGTTACGCGATTCTGCTGTGGGGGCCGGTGATCGTCTTCGAACAGATGCCTTCAGTGGGCAAGGTCGGTGCGGCGATCATTCCGACCTCGTTCGAGCTGGCCGGGTTGCTCGGGCCGATCATGATCGGCCTGGCCTCGGACAAACTGTTCGGTGCCCGGCGCATGCCCGCTTGCGTCATCAGCCTGTTGGCGCTGACCGTGTCTTTGGCGCTGTTCATGGGCGCCTTGCACACCGGCAGCGTGCTGCTGGTGGTGGCGCTGTTGTTCGTCATGGGCCTGACCCTTTATGGACCTGACTCGATGATCAGCGGCGCAGCGGCGATCGATTTCGGCACGGCCAAGGCCGGTGCGACGGCGGCCGGTTTCGTGAATGGCTGCGGCTCGGTCGGGGCGATTCTCGGCGGGCTGCTGCCGGGCTACTTCGACACCGTTACCGTGTTCATCGTCTTCGCCGGCTGCGCAATGTTCTCCGCGCTGGTGCTGGTCCCGCACTGGAACAGCCGCCCCGGCGGCCTGGGTACCCACTTCGCCTACGTACCCAATCAAGCGATGACCGTCAAACCCCTGCGTACCTGAATCCTGTCCCTCGCGGCCTGCTGCGTCTGCGGCAGGCCGGCGTGTGGGCCACTGACTGGAGATTTTCCCCATGAGACCCTTTTGGCTGGACCAGGCCTTGAAGGCTGATGCATCCGAAACCTGTCCGCCACTGGAAGGCGACAGCCGCGCCGACGTGTGCATCGTCGGCGGCGGTTACACCGGGTTATGGACCGCGATCATGCTCAAGGAACAGAACCCCGAACTGGACGTGTTGCTGATCGAAGCGGATATCTGCGGTGCCGGGGCCAGTGGACGCAATGGCGGTTGTGCGTTGTCGTGGTCGGCCAAGTATTTCACCCTTGAGCGTTTGTTCGGCGTCGAGGAGGCCGTGCGCCTGGTCAAGGAGTCCGAGCGCAGCATCCACGCCATCGGCGCCTTCTGCGAACAATACGCGGTGGAGGCCGATTACCGCCTCGACGGAACGCTCTACACCGCCACCAACCGCGCACAATGCGGCTCGACCGATGCGGTCATCGCCGCGCTGGAGCGCAACGGCATCAACTCGTTCACCCAGCGGCCGGTGGCCGATGTGCAGCGCATGGCCGGTTCCAGTAAACACCTGGAAGGCTGGTTTTCCCCGGCCGCGGCCAGTGTGCAACCGGGCAAACTGGTGCGCGGTCTGCGTCGGGTCGCCCTGCAATTGGGCGTGAGGATTCACGAAAATACCGCGATGACCGGGCTGGAAGAGGGCAGGCCGGCGGGCATTCAAACCCGCAACGGCACGATTCGCGCCGACCGCGTGGTGCTGGCGATGAACGCCTGGATGGCCCGGGCGTTCCCGCAGTTCGAACGCAGCGTGGCGATCGTTTCCAGCGACATGCTGATCACCGAGCCACGGCCGGATTTGCTCGATGAAATCGGCTTGACCAGCGGTGTCACGGTGCTCGATTCGCGGATTTTCGTGCACTACTACCACAACACCCCGGACGGTCGGATCATGCTTGGCAAGGGCGGCAATACCTTCGCTTATGGCGGACGCATGCTGCCGGTGTTCGATCAGCCTTCGCCTTACGCCGGTTTGTTGCAGAACAGCCTGGCAGATTTCTTCCCGGCGTTTGCCGGGGTCGAGGTCGAAGCGACCTGGAATGGGCCGTCGGATCGTTCGGTGACCGGGCTGCCGTTTTTCGGGCAGATGAGCGCCAGTGGCAATGTGTTCTACGGTTTCGGCTACTCCGGCAGCGGTGTCGGGCCATGCCATATGGGCGGGCAGATTCTGGCGTCGATGGTCCAGGGCCTGGACAACCCCTGGACCCGCTCGCCGCTGGTCAACGGGCCGCTGGGGTTTTTCCCGCCGGAGCCGATTCGCTACATCGGCTCGCTGATGGTGCGCAACGCCATCCGCCGCAAGGAGCGCGCGGAGGATCACGGGCGTCGGCCACGGCATCTGGACGTGCGTCTGGCGAAGTTCGCCGCTGCGGCCGGCAAGGCCGACAAGGGTTGAGCGTCAGGGCGCGAGGTCTGAGCGGTTGAGCAGCCAGTCGAACAGCAGGCGGGTATCGCCTCGGGGCTCATGCGGACGGGGGCGGCGAGATGGTTGCCGAGGGCCCATGACCGTAAAGAGCACCGGGCGATCCGGGTCACTGTCGAGGAAAATCACCAGTACCTCGCTACCCGCCACGGGCAGGCGGGTCGGATCGATCCAGTCCTCGGTGGTGGTCAGCGCCAGCGGTAACCACAGGCCGCTGGAGGTCTCCGCGGCTGATGGCGTGGCGGGCCAGAGGTTCACCTGAACCCGGCCATCCTCATCCACCGTCGCCGGTTGCCCGACCGGGCCGCACACCTGACCGGGCTGATACCCGGGGATACTTGGCCTGGGTTGTTTGAGCGCCGGCCTGAACACCGTCGACCAGGGGATGGCGCTGAATTGATTGCGGTAGCCCGAGGCTGTGTCCGGTGTGTCGTCGAGCAGAATGGATGACTGACGCCCCTGATGGCGGATTTCGGTGACCAGCCATTGATCATTGAAATTCGCCAGCGGATGCCCGGCCACCTGAACGATCCGGCCACTGCGTAATGCGCCATGGTTGCATTCACCGTGGATCTGCAGGTGTCGGCAGCGCAGGCGTTCCAGTTGTCGACGGCTGAGTTGGTCACGATGTTGTTGTTCGCGAGCGGGGAGGTGTCTCGCAGAGGCGAACGAGTGATTGGCTGCGCCGTCGCTGATGTCCGGTGCACCTGGATTCCTGGCACTTGGGCGCACGGGGGAGAGCGGAGTGTCATGACGCTGGAATAATTCGCTGATCACCGGTTCGTGGTGTTCGTCGAGGGCGTCGCTGCGTAACGGCATGCACAACGGCTCCTGTGGGAAGCTCAGGCTGTCATCGGCCAGCACCAGCACATGGCCGTCGCGTTGATGCTCGAAGTGAAAGTGGATGCCTTCTTCCTCGCACAGCCGTTGCAGCAATGCCAGGTCGGTTTCTTCGTACTGAATGCAAAAAGGTCGCAGGGGATAGTGTCCGGTTACCAGTTCAAAGCGATAGCTGCTGGCGGGCAGCGCATGTTCCTCCAGCAATTGGCGCAGGATCATGGGCACGCTGGCGTGCTGGAAAACACGTCGGCATCGTTGCTGATCCAGCGCCTGTACACGCGGCACCAGCCCCAGTTTGTAAGCGACCCGGTGCGCGCTTCGATGTTCGCAGCTAGCGCTGTGCAGCACGCCATGAATGCCTTGGTCGTGGCCAAGTTCGAGGAACGCCGGTTGCTGCAGCAATCGTTCGAGGTCCAGGGCCGGTGCCAGCCCGATCACCTCGATGTCGAATCGATAGGGCTGGTTGAGTGCTTCATGACCACTGAGCCGGACCACCTGAAGACACAGGTGGTCGTCGAGTAGCGTCAGGGTGGTAGGGCTTTCCTTGTCGTTGTGCATCGAACACGCTGCTGCCGTGGAATTAGGACGCAAAGCGTACGAAACCCCAGCGCTTTGCGGGCAGCGCAAATCGACATTTCAGAATCGCCCTACAACCGCTGGTGAAGATGTCGATGCAAGTAGGGATTTTTTGGTCGATTGCCAACTTTAGGCCGTATAAACTGGCGCAAAGCGTCGGCCAATAGATGTCTCGGCGCCACAGATGCCACAGATAAGAGAGTGAGAAATGGGCGCACAGTGGAAGGTTAAACACAAAGAAGCGGCAGCCAATGCCAAGGGCAAGATCTTCGGCAAACTGGTGAAAGAAATCACCATTGCTGCGCGCAACGGTGCCGATACCGCCACCAACGCACACCTGCGTCTGGTGGTCGAACAGGCCAAGAAAGCCTCGATGCCCAAGGAAACACTGGATCGCGCCATCAAGAAAGGCGCGGGCCTGTTGGGCGAAACCGTGCAATACCATCGCGTGACGTATGAAGGGTTCGCACCGCATCAGGTGCCATTGATCGTTGAATGCGTGACCGACAACATCAACCGCACCGTCGCCGAGATCCGCGTGGCGTTCCGCAAGGGCCAACTGGGGGCTTCCGGTTCGGTGGCCTGGGACTTCAACCATGTCGGCATGATCGAAGCGTCGCCGGACACCCCGGACGCCGATCCGGAAATGGCCGCCATCGAAGCCGGTGCGCAGGATTTCGAGCCGGGTGAAGAAGAGGGTACGACCCTGTTCCTGACCGAGCCGACCGACCTCGACGCGGTACAGAAAGCCCTGCCGGAACAAGGCTTCACCGTGCTGTCGGCCAAACTGGGCTACCAGCCGAAAAACCCGGTCAGCGGCCTGAGCGATGAACAGATGGCTGAAGTCGAAGCGTTCCTCGAAGGCCTTGATAACCACGACGACGTGCAGGACATGTTTGTCGGGTTGGCGGGTTGATCTGATTCGCCAGTGACACCGTCTTCGCGAGCAAGCCCGCTCCCACATTAGATCGCGCCTGGCCGGGCAACTCGATCAACTGTGGGAGCGGGCTTGCTCGCGAATGACCGCGCAGCGGTCACAGATTTTTCAGTTGCTCCACGACTTCGCTAAACCCCGGCCGCGCCAGCACTTGCGGCTGACAACAACGCCGCTCCAGATCCTCCAGCAGCCCACGCAGCTCATCGCTCAACCCCGAGTCGATTCGCGCCAGCAACTCCCCCAACAACACCCCGAACGCCCGCACCTCGATCCGCTGCAAGGCACGGCTTTCAAGGCTGTCGGAAATCGCGTGGAACGACGCCGCACCAAAGTCCCCCAGCAAGCAGTCGCCAAGTTCATTCCACAAAATATTGTGTCCGTAGAGGTCGCCATGGGTGATGCCATGGCCGTGCAGGTGCTCGGCCACCGAGGCAATGCCCGAGGCAATGCGCAGCGCCACCGTGGCACTGAAGCGCAAGTCGTCGGGGTAAATGTCGCGGCTGCACGACGCCAGGCTCGGCAGCGCGGCGAGGTTGCGGTAACTCGGTGCGATCAGTTGCATCACCAGCCCGGCGGTTTGCTGCGGGTGATCGACAATCCGCCCTTCGACGCGGATCAGGTTCGGGTGCAGGCCGGCGGTGATACAGGCGTTCATTTCGTGCAGCGGTGAGCCATCGCTGGTCATTTCGCCCTTGTAGAGTTTCACCGCAACAGCCATGGGCGGCTGGTCAGCCGATTGCCAAACGGCCTGATGAATCACCCCGGACGCACCTTCGCCGAGCTTTTTCTCAAGACGCAATGCCGACCAGTCAATGCGGGGTGTGGCGTCGAGGGCCGCGGCATCGGCTTCGGTTTCCAGCGGGTTACCGGCATAGGCCAGCCAGGTCAGGCTCGGCAATTCCAGCAACCATTGCGGCAACTCGGTCAACTGGTTGGCGGCAATGCGGATCAGCTCCAGCCGATGACACTGGCGCAACGACTCCGGCAGCGCTTGCAAACGGTTGCCGGCGAGCATGAGCTTCTGCAGGAACGGGCGCTCGCCCAGTTCGGCCGGCAAGGTTTCGATGCAGTTGTCGGTCAGGATCAGCCAGCGCAGCAGCGGTGGCAGCGCCACTGCGGGCACGTGGGCGATGCGGTTGGCCTTGAAGCCGATCATCGTCAGTGCGGCGCATTGGCCCAGGCAGGCCGGCAACTCGGTGAAGCGGTTATCGGAACAGAACAGCACGCGCAAACGGGTCAGGCGATGCAAGTCCTCGGGCAGGGCGCTCAAGGCGTTGCCGCTGAGGTTGAGCACTTCCAGCGAGTCCGCCAGATCGAAAATCTCCCGAGGGAATTCGGTGAGACCTTCGACCAGATCCAGCCGCGTGATGCCCGACAACTCGCCGGCACGCAATTGAGCAAGGGTATGCATGAACAGATTCGCCATTAACCAAGGGGAGGGCGCGTGGCCCTGGAAATGGGCGACATGATAGCGGGAAAGATGTGGCGACTGTCAGGCCGCTTTCGCGAGCAAGCCCGCTCCCACATTGGATCGCGCCCGTCCGGGCAACTCGGTCAACTGTGGGATCAGAACCGAGTGGTCTGTTTGAGCATCTGCGCCGCCGGTGTGTCCGTCGGGCTGACCATCGCATAGTTGTATCCGCTCCCCGACCAATATTCGGCCTGCAGCCCGCCATCACTACGGCTGCCACGGGGCAGCAGGAAGTTTTTCGGCCCAGGCGGGCGTACGTAGAAACTGACTTTTTGCCCGCCTTGATTTTCGTAGACCACCATCGCCGCCGGGCCTTGCTCGGTGCTCAGCAGGCGTCCGCTGACTGGTTTGAAACCGGCATCCGAAAGGTCGGGCAGGCGATTGGCCTGAGTGAAATAACGGTCGAGCCAGCCTTGCATATCGCCGTCCTCGCCGACTTTGTAATCGGCCGGCAGGATGCCTTGCTGGGCAATCAGGCGATAGGCCTGCAGTGCGTCGGCCATCGGTGCCGAGGTGCTGAGCAGGGTCATTTCCCGTGCTTGCCAACCGCTGAAACCGCCGACGCTGACCGCGATCAACAGCGCTGCCGCGCTGGCCAGATGCCGGCGGGACTGGCGTTTCAGGCGTTGGCGAATCACGGCCGGATCGAGTTGCGGGTTGGCCGGTTGCTGCAAGGCGCCACCGAGGGCTGCGCGCAGTTGCTGGGCGTCCAGTTGCCAGGCGCGCACTTGCGCGGAAATTTCCGGATTGCCGGCCAGAAAAGTCTCTACCAGGCGTCGGTCGGCGTCGCTCAGTTGGTGGTCGACGTAAGCGTGCAGGTCACGCTCGCTTGGGGGCATGCTGATCATTTGAGTCTCCGCAGGGATGGGCGGTTGATTTCGCCATCGCTGAGTTGGCGCAGGGCCTGGCGAGCCCGGGACAGGCGGGACATCACGGTGCCGATGGGGACGTCGAGAATCTCGGCGACCTCTTTGTAGCTCAAGCCTTCCACCGACACCCAGAGCAGCAGTGCGCGTTGTTCGGTGGGCAGTTGATCGAAGGCGTTGAGGGTGGATTGTGCAATCACGGAGCGCTCCACCGAAGGCTGTGCATCATCACGCCCGGTGAAGAATTCAAGCATGCGCGCATAGCGCCGGGAGCGGCGGTGTGCATCGAGAAACTGCCGATAGAGAATCGAGAACAGCCAGGCGCGCAAGTCACCCTCGGTGCGTTTGCCGCCCCAACTCGACAGCGCTCGCTCCAGGCTCGCCTGCACCAGGTCGTCAGCGCTGCTGGTGTTGCGCGCCAACGACACGGCAAACCGCCGCAATCCGGGAATGATTTCTCTCAGTTTTTCGTCGATATCGTTCATGAAGTTCTGACTAGTCACTACGCTGGACTGTGGACTAGGAAGACGCCCGGTACTCGAGGTTATTCCACGCCTGAAAAAATAAACACCGCACGAAGGAATAAACCGGTGTGCGGTTCGTCTGCTTGATTCTTCTCACTTGTGGCCGATGGCCCTGGAGTCTTTCATGGTAGATCGATCATCACCGCCAACCCGGCCACCCTTGAGTGCGGCGAGCCTGACGTTGCGCCTGGCTGGCATTGCCGTTGTGGTCGCCGCGCTGGCCTCTGCGTTTGCCTACGTCAACGGCACCTTTGACCCACAGCGCCTGACGCCGAAGAAACTGATCAATCTGCTGGAAACCAACAACGGCGTGCATCCGGGTTTCCGTCGCAACCATTCCAAGGGCGTGTGCGTGATCGGGCATTTCGAGAGCAGCTTTGATGCACGCAGCTATTCCACCGCTCAGGTGTTCAACGAAGCGCGGACGCCGGTGGTCGGACGTTTCGCCTTGCCGGCCGGCAATCCCTACGCACCGGACAGTGCCGTGCCGATCCGCAGCATGGCCTTGCGTTTCACTCAGGCCAACGGCCAGCAGTGGCGCACGGGGATGAACAGCATGCCGGTGTTCCCGGTGGGCACGCCCGAGGCGTTCTATCAATTGCAAAAAGCCCAGTCGCCTGACCCGGCCACCGGCAAACCGGACCCCAAGGCGGTGCCAGCGTTTTTTGCTTCGCACCCTGAAGCCGCGCCGTTCCTGGCCTGGATTAAAACCGCCAAACCGTCGGCCAGTTACGTGACCGAAAACTACAACAGCGTCAATGCGTTCTACCTGGTCAACGCGGCCGGCCAACGCCAGGCCGTGCGCTGGAACATGGTGCCACTGACCCAGGACGCACCGGGGGCCACGGCACCGCAAGGCAATGATTTCCTCGAGAAAGACCTGGTTCAACGAATCGCCGCAGGACCGTTGCGCTGGCAGTTGATCATCACTCTGGCCAACCCCGGCGATCCGGTCAACGACGCCAGCAAGGCCTGGCCGGAAGGGCGCAAGGTGTTGAACGCCGGTACCCTGGTCCTTGAAAGCACCCAGCCGCAACTCAACGGCGAATGCCGTGACATCAACTACGACCCGCTAGTTTTGCCTGCCGGGATCGAAGGTTCCGACGACCCGTTGCTCGCCGCTCGTTCAGCCGGTTACGCCAATTCCTACCTGCGCCGCACCAGCGAAGTCAGCCAGTTGCCCGCCGCCAAACAGGAGGCCCAGCAATGAGCACCCAACCGACCCATTTCGCGACCCTGGCGCGCCTGCTGCACTGGCTGATGGCGCTGATGATCATCGCCATGTTGTTTATCGGCGCCGGCATGGTTGCCTCGGTGTCCGAACGTCATGAATGGCTGATTCATTTGCACAAACCCTTGGGTATCGCGATTTTGCTGTTGGTGATCGTGCGGCTGGTGGTGCGTTTTTCCACCACACAGCCACCTCTACCGGCGGACCTGCCGGGTTGGCAAGCGCTGGCGGCCAAGGCGTCGCATGTGTTGCTGTACGCCTTGATGCTGGTATTGCCGCTGTTGGGTTGGGCGATGATTTCGGCGTCGGGTGAGCCGGTGATGCTCAGCAGCTCGCTACAGTTACCGTCGATTGTGCCGGCGAACGCGCAGGTGTTTGCGTTTTTGCGCAAGGCGCACGGGTATCTGGCCTATCTGCTGTTTCTGACCGTGTTGCTGCATTTGGCGGCCGCGTTGTTTCACGGCTGGGTGCGGCGAGATGAAGTGCTGGACAGTATGTTGCGGGGCAAGGATCGCGGTTGAAGTCTGTTCGGAACCGTGGCGAGAGAGCTTGCTCCCGTCCGACTGCGCAGC
>NZ_JBWKXF010000003.1:138917-247807 GCF_059422645.1 Pseudomonas sp. GW821-FHT01C01
TGGGCAGTGTCAGCAATCCACTGCCCTGTGCACCGAAATGCAGCTTACGAGGGGATCAGCGCAGGGTATCGACCATATCGGCAATGGTGGTCAGCACATCCTTGCCCAGTTGCTTCGAACGCTTGCCCGACCAACCGGTTCAGCATGTTGCGGGGCAAGGATCGCGGTTGAAGTCTGTTCGGAACCGTGGCGAGAGAGCTTGCTCCCGTCCGACTGCGCAGCAGTCGTAAACCGGTCAAACGCGATAGGTCTGACGCACCGCGTTGAATGGGTATGGGGCTGCTCTGCAGCCCAACGGGAGCAAGCTCCCTCGCCACAGTTGAGTGCCTGGGCAGTGTCAGCAATCCACTGCCCTGTGCACCGAAATGCAGCTTACGAGGGGATCAGCGCAGGGTATCGACCATATCCGCAATGGTGGTCATTACATCCTTGCCCAGTTGCTTCGAACGCTTGCCCGACCAACCGGTTTCCGCGTTCGGATGGTCGTCGTGGTCCTTGAAGGGCATTTCCAGGGTCAACGACAGGCAGTCGTACTTCTGACCAACACTGTTGCAGGCCAGCGTCATGTTGGCCTGGCCCGGTTCGTCGCGGGTGTAGCCGTACTTGGTCTGGAAGTCTTTGGTGGTGTGCTTCAGGTGGCTGCGGAAGTGTTCTTCGAGCTTTTCGATCCGTGGTGTATAGCCTGGATTACCTTCGCAACCGGCGGTGAACACGTGAGGAATTTCCTCATCACCGTGGATGTCGAGGAACAGGTCGACGCCGTACTTTTCCATCTGCTGCTGAACGAACAGCACTTCCGGGCTGATTTCCTGGCTGGCGCTCTGCCAGGCACGATTGAGGTCCTGGCCCATGGCGTTGGTGCGCAGGTGGCCGTGGAAAGCGCCGTCCGGGTTCATGTTTGGCACCAGGTACAGGTCGGCGCTGGCCAGCAGTTTGTTCAGCACAGGGTCGTCGTGTTTTTCCAGGCGCTCGATCACGCCTTCCATGAACCACTCGGCCATGTGCTCGCCCGGATGTTGCTGGGCAATCATCCACACCTTGCGTCGGCCTTCGACCCCGGTGCCTTTGCGCAACAACTGGATGTCGCGGCCTTCGACGCTCTTGCCGGTGGTCAGCAGTTCGGTGCCGGCCTTGGTCAGCGCCTGTTCGATCAGCCAATCGTGACGGCCTCGGCTGTAGGGTTCGAAGTAGGCGAACCAGGCGTGGGTCTGCTCGGCTTCGAGGCTGAAACGCAGGCAGTCGCCTTCGAAAATGGTGGGTACGCGGAACCAGTTGACGTGATCGTAGGACGCCACTGCCTGATATCCGGTCCAGGCCTTGTTATAGGAGGATTGGCTGGCATTGTTCAGGCGAAACCAGTGCTCCTGGCCAATGTGCAAGCCGCTGGCCTTGAAGTGGAACCACTGGAAATGGGCGCTGCGGGTGTCCGGGCGAATGGCCAGAAGAGGTTTGAGCGGATCGCTGATGTCGATGACTTGGATGTTGCCGCTGTCGAAGTTGGCACTGATGTCGAAAGAGGATTTAGCCACGCTCATAATCGGGTCCTGAATATGATTTTTATGGCGGCTACTTTACACGCAAGAGTGGGGTGAAACCGAGGGAAATTGCGGGGTGCAGAGGTGGGGGCGTCCTCCTTGACGCTGTCGCAGCTTAGAGAGTGTGCGATTGATTCTCAAGTGCTATTTGTCGTCGGTCAGAACCAATGATGTCGGGCTTCTCTTGCCAACTGGCATTCTTTTGATATCATCCGCGCCATCGAATTTGCGACACCTGAAGACTTCATTAGCCTGAAGCCAAAGCCAGAAAAACTGGCAAAAAAAGACCCGGCAAAAAGCCGGGTCAAAAACCGTGATTAGCCTGATGAGGAGATAGTCCAGGAGACCGACCTAAGGTCATCTGGTCCATCGACTGATCTCGCGACCAGCTGATGCAATAGTAATCATTCTCGTTTGCAAGTCAAACGATTTTACCTGCGCGATAGGAAAATTCTTTCCTGTCCTCTCGTTTGCGTTCTCATCTCAAACCGTTTTCATAGCCTTCCAGCGATCGATCAACCATCGCCCTGGCCATGTCGATCATGTGCACCGTCGAAAACGCCAGGTCGCGACTTGCGCCTTGCAGGTGATTGGCTGACTCGTACGCGGTGGCGGCAGCACAGCGCAACAGGTCCGAAGCATGGACCAGCGCCTCTTCGCCCTTGATGTTGCGGTTCACATCAAAAAAACGCGGCTCGACCACTTCCTCTGAAACAGCTGGTTTCAAGTAATAATCCAGCGCGCGTTGTGCCGCCGCTGAGTCCAGGGGTGAGGTGAGGGTGGTGTCGATTTGCATGTCCGGCAGGTCGTTGGGGGGTATGTTCATGGCGATGACTAGCTCCGTGTTAGATTCAGATCCGTGAATCGATCCTAGTACGAAGTGTATTTGTGACGATAATTTAAATACTACAATTTGTGTTTTGATGGCCGGAGTCGCCCACGTATCGTGCCGCACATGGATAAATGGATTGAATTGGTCAAGGCCAAGATGAGTGAACTCAAAATCACTCAAGAGATACTCGCCGAGCGCCTCGGGATGTCCCAGGGTGGCATTGGCCACTGGCTCAACAAACGTCGTGAGCCCGGCATCGAAGACATGAACCGTGTCCTGCGGGCACTGGGTCTTGAGTTTCTCGAAGTGGCGCTGGTGATCCGGGAACCGCAGGCGTCAACGGACGACGAAATCCCCCTGGCACAGAAGTACAACCCGTACTTCCGCTACCCGGTCAGTGACTGGCGTGAACCTGCCGAAGTGCGCGATGGCGAGGTCGCGGTGTATGGGAAAGGGCATTTCGAATTGTCCGACTATCACGCCCGGGGGCCGGCGTTCTGGTTGCGAGTGGCAGGCGATGCGATGACCGCACCCAATGGCATCAGCATCCCGGAAGGCATGTTGATCCTGGTGGATCCGGCCGTTGAAGCCGTGCCTGGCAAGCTGGTCATTGCCCAGTGGCCGGACAGCGCCGAAGCCACGTTCCGCAAGTTCATCGAAGAGGGCGGGCAGCGTTATCTGGTCCCGCTCAATCCGACGTATCCGAAAGCCTTGTACACCGAAGAGTGCCGAATCATCGGCGTGGTGGTTCAGGCAACAGCCAGGTTCTGATCAGATCGGTCCTCGCAGCGCGTAGGACCGATCTTCATTTCACGCTTCTTCCAGTTCGACCAGTGCACTGCCTTCGCTGACCATCTCGCCTTCCTGGCAATACAGCGCCTTGATCACCCCGGCGTGGGGCGCACGGATGCTGTGTTCCATCTTCATCGCTTCCAGTACCACCAATTGCGCCCCGGCTTCGACCGATTGTCCGGCCTCCACCAACACGCGGACGATGCTGCCGTTCATAGGGGCGGTCAGCCCGCCATGATGGCTGTGGCTGGCCTCGACGGCGCTGATCGGATCGTAAGACTCGATGCGATGCAACTCGCCATCCCACTGCAAATACACATGGTCGCCACGGCGTATTGCACGGTGTTGACGGCGCACGCCAGCGTGCTCGGTCAGCAGTTGCTCGCCCTTGAACCGAGCGCTGTGGGCATTGATGTCGCCCAGCGTCAGCGCCCGGTCCTGGCCTTCACAACTCAGGTGAAGGGTGATTTCCCTCGGCAAGCCAGCACGCAGCCCACTAGGCGCCGCCCACGGCGAACTCGGGTCATCGGCGCGGGTTGCAGGGGGCTGGCTCTGGGCAAACGCCTGGGCGGCTGCTTGCCAGAAATCATCGCTGAGTTCCGAGGGGGCTGGCAGCAACTGTTCCTGATAACGCGGAATGAAGCCGGTATCCAGTTCGGCAGCGGCAAATGCCGGGTGACCGATGATGCGCCGCAGGAAATTGATGTTGGTCTTCAACCCGCCGATGGCGAATTCGTCGAGCATGCTCAGCAGGCGCAAACGCGCCTGTTCACGGTCCTCGCCCCAGGCAATCAATTTGCCGAGCATCGGGTCGTAGAACGGTGAGATCTCGTCGCCTTCTTCAACACCGCTGTCGACTCGACGCCCCGGCCCCTGGGCGGATTCGCGATAGAGTTCGAGACGACCGGTCGCCGGCAGGAAATCATTGCCCGGATCTTCGGCATACAGTCGCACTTCAATCGCGTGTCCCACCAGCGGCACCTGATCCTGAGTCATCGGCAGTGCTTCGCCGCGGGCCACGCGAATCTGCCAGGCCACCAGATCGAGGCCGGTAATGGCTTCGGTGACCGGGTGTTCGACTTGCAGGCGGGTGTTCATCTCCATGAAGAAGAACTCGCCCCGCGCATCCAGCAGAAACTCCACGGTGCCGGCACCGACATAACCGATGGCCTGCGCCGAACGCACGGCGGCTTCACCCATGGCGCGCCGCAGCTCCGGGCTCAGGCCGGGCGCTGGTGCTTCTTCGACGACTTTTTGGTGACGACGCTGAATCGAGCAGTCACGTTCGTTGAGGTACAGGCAGTTGCCGTGTTGGTCGGCGAACACCTGGATTTCCACGTGGCGTGGCTTGAGCAGGTATTTCTCCACCAGCATCCGCGAGTCGCCGAACGACGATTGCGCTTCACGCTGGGCCGAGGCCAGGGCTTCGGCCAGTTGGCTGACGTCCTCGACCACTTTCATGCCTTTGCCGCCGCCACCTGCGGTGGCCTTGAGCAGCACCGGGTAGCCGATACGTTCGCAGGCGGTGCGGAAGGTTTCGAGGTCCTGGGCTTCGCCGTGATAACCGGGCACTAGCGGCACGCCAGCGGTTTCCATCAAGGCTTTGGCGGCGGACTTGCTGCCCATGGCATCGATGGCCGAGGCGGGTGGGCCGAGGAAAATCAGACCGGCGTTTTCGATGGCGCGGGCGAATCCGGCGTTCTCCGACAGAAAGCCGTAGCCGGGGTGAATCGCCTGGGCGCCGCTGGCTTTGGCAGCGGCAATCAGTTTGTCGATCTGCAGATAGCTGTCGGCGGCTTTGCTGCCACCGAGGTCGACACGAATGTCGGCTTCGCGGCTGTGTCGGGCGTCACGGTCGGTGGCGCTGTGCACGGCCACGGTGGTCAGGCCCAGGGCCTTGGCGGTGCGCATCACCCGGCAAGCGATTTCGCCACGGTTGGCCACCAGCAGGGTAGTGAGGACAGGTGCGCTCATCAACGGGGCTCCTTGGTGGTTTCGGCTTGCCAGTTCGGCGGACGTTTTTGCAGGAAGGCGCGCAAGCCTTCCTGGCCTTCAGGACTGACGCGGATGCGGGCGATGGCGTTTTCGGTGTAGCGGCGCAGTGCCGGGGTCAACGAGCCGTCGCCGACTTCACGCAGCAAGTCCTTGCTGACGCGCATCGCGGCGGGGCTGTTGAGCAGCAGATTGTCGATCCACTGTTCGACTTTCTGTTCCAGTTCGGCACTCGCATAACTCTCCGACAACAATCCGATTTCCCGTGCCCGTTGCCCGCCGAAGCGCTCAGCGGTCAAGGCATAGCGACGTGCAGCGCGCTCGCCAATGGCTTGCACCACGAACGGGCTGATTACCGCCGGCGCCAGGCCGATGCGCACTTCCGACAGACAGAACTGCGCGTCATCGGTGCCGATGGCCATGTCGCAGCAACTGATCAGGCCCAGTGCGCCACCAAAGGCTGCGCCTTGCACCACTGCCAGCGTCGGGACTTTCAGTTTGGCCAGGTTATACATCAACTCCGCCAGTTCCCGGGCGTCATCGAGGTTGGTGGCGTAATCAAGCTCGGCCGATTGCTGCATCCAGGCCAGGTCGGCGCCGGCGCTGAAATGCTTGCCGCGCCCACGCACGATCAGAAATCGCAGGCTGGCATCGCTCGCGACTTTGTCGAGGGCGAGGATCAGTTCGCGGATCATTTCGGCATTGAAAGCGTTGTTCTTTTCTTCACGGCTGAGCCAGAGAGTCGCAAAACCCCTTGGATCGGTCAGCAGTTCGAGGGTGTTGAAGTCGCTCATATTCGTCCGTCTCCACGGCTCTTGTGTAGGAGCGAGCTTGCTCGCGATGGGCTACAGGGCGGCGCGTTTTTTCAGAAAACACGCGTTATCGTTAACGTCCATCGCGAGCAAGCTCGCTCCTACAACAAAAAATCACATCCGGAACACGCCGAAGCGGCTCGGTTCGATTGGCGCGTTCAACGACGCGGACAGGGCCAGGGCCAGTACGTCGCGGGTCTGGGCCGGGTCGATGACACCGTCGTCCCACAGACGCGCGCTGGAATAGTAGGGGTGACCCTGTTCTTCGTACTGGTCGAGGATCGGTTGCTTGATCTCGGCTTCCTGCTCGGCGCTGAAACCCTGACCGCTGCGTTCGGCCTGTTCGCGCTTGACCTGCACCAGCACGCCGGCAGCCTGTTCGGCGCCCATCACGCCAATGCGCGCATTCGGCCACATCCACAAAAAGCGCGGATCGTAGGCGCGGCCGCACATGCCGTAGTTACCGGCGCCGAAACTGCCGCCAATGATCACGGTGAACTTCGGCACCTTGGCGCAGGCCACGGCCGTCACCAGTTTCGCGCCGTGCTTGGCGATGCCGCCGGCTTCGTACTTCTGGCCGACCATGAAGCCGGTGATGTTCTGCAAGAACAGCAGGGGGATGCCGCGCTGGCAAGCCAGTTCGATAAAGTGCGCGCCTTTCTGCGCAGCCTCGGCGAACAGGATGCCGTTGTTGGCAAGGATCGCGATCGGGTAACCGTGCAGGTGGGCAAAACCGCACACCAGTGTGGTGCCGAACAGCGCCTTGAACTCATCGAACACCGAACCGTCCACCAGTCGCGCGATGACTTCGCGGACATCGAACGGCTGCTTGGCGTCGGCCGGGACCACGCCGTACAACTCGTCACTGCTGTAGAGCGAGGCGATCGGAGTGCGTTGCTGAACCTCACCTTGCTTGCGCCAGTTGAGGTTGGCGATGCTGCGGCGGGCCAGGGCCAGGGCGTGTTCGTCACTTTCGGCGTAGTGGTCGGCCACCCCGGAAATCTTGCAGTGCACATCGGCCCCGCCGAGGTCTTCGGCGCTGACGACTTCACCGGTCGCGGCTTTCACCAGCGGCGGACCGGCGAGGAAAATGGTTGCCTGATTGCGCACCATGATCGCTTCGTCGGCCATGGCCGGCACATAAGCGCCACCGGCCGTGCAGGAGCCCATGACCACGGCGATTTGCGGGATGCCCAGGGCGCTCATGTTGGCCTGGTTGAAGAAGATCCGCCCGAAGTGCTCGCGGTCCGGAAACACTTCATCCTGACGCGGCAGGTTGGCACCGCCCGAATCCACCAGATAGATGCACGGCAGGCGATTCTGCTGGGCGATGGTCTGGGCACGCAGGTGTTTTTTTACGGTCAGGGGGTAGTACGATCCGCCTTTTACGGTGGCATCGTTGGCGACGATCATGCATTCGACGCCTTCCACACGGCCGATTCCGGCAATCACGCCAGCCGCCGGAACATCCTCGCCATACACCGCGTAAGCCGCCAGTTGGCTGATTTCCAGAAACGGTGAGCCCGGATCCAGCAAACAGTTGATGCGCTCGCGAGGCAGCAATTTACCTCGCGAGGTGTGGCGTTCCTGAGCCTTCGGCCCGCCACCCTGCGCCACTTGGGCGAGCAGGGTGTGCAGGGCGTCGACTTGTTTGAGCATCGCCGCGCTGTTGGCCGCGAACTCCGCTGAACGGGGGTTGAGCTGGGTATGCAGGGTAGCCATGGACAGCTCCGTTTAGCGGGTTTCGTTGAACAGTTCGCGACCGATCAGCATGCGACGGATCTCACTGGTGCCCGCGCCGATTTCGTACAGCTTGGCGTCACGCAGCAGACGACCGGCGGGGAATTCATTGATGTAGCCGTTGCCACCGAGAATCTGGATCGCGTCGAGGGCCATTTGAGTGGCGCGTTCGGCGGTGTAGAGGATCACTCCGGCGGCGTCCTTGCGCGTGGTTTCGCCGCGCTCGCAGGCTTGGGCGACTGCATAAAGGTAGGCACGGCCGGCGTTGAGTTGGGTGTACATGTCGGCGACTTTGCCCTGGATCAGCTGGAATTCGCCGATGCTCTGGCCGAACTGCTTGCGGTCATGGATGTACGGCACGATCAGGTCCATGCACGCCTGCATGATCCCGGTCGGGCCGCCGGAGAGCACGACGCGCTCGTAGTCGAGGCCGCTCATCAGCACTTTCACACCACCGTTGAGCACGCCGAGGATGTTTTCTTCCGGCACTTCGACGTCATCGAAAAACAGCTCGCAGGTGTTCGAACCGCGCATGCCGAGCTTGTCGAATTTGTTGCTGCGGCTGAAGCCTTTCCAGTCGCGCTCGACGATGAAGGCGGTAATGCCGTGCGGGCCTTTTTCCAGGTCAGTCTTGGCGTAGATCACGTAGGTGTTGGCGTCCGGACCGTTGGTGATCCAGGTTTTGCTGCCGTTGAGCACGTAGTGATCGCCGCGTTTATCGGCGCGCAGTTTCATCGACACCACGTCGGAACCGGCATTCGGCTCGCTCATGGCCAGGGCGCCGATGTGTTCGCCACTGATCAGTTTCGGCAGGTATTTGGATTTCTGTTCGTGGTTGCCGTTGCGGTTGATCTGGTTGACGCACAGGTTGGAGTGCGCGCCGTAGGACAGGGCCACCGAGGCCGAGCCACGGCTGATTTCTTCCATCGCCACCACGTGGGCCAGGTAACCCAGGCCGGCGCCGCCGTATTCTTCCGGTACGGTGATGCCCAGCAGGCCCATGTCGCCGAATTTGCGCCACAGGTCGGCGGGGAACAGGTTGTCGATGTCGATCTGAGCGGCGCGCGGGGCGATCTCTTTGGCGACGAAGGACTGAACCTGATCGCGCAGCATGTCGATGGTTTCACCGAGGGCAAAGTTCAGGGATGGATAGCTCATGGGTCACCTTTTGGCTTTTTTGTCGGGTGGGGAGGGCCGTGATTCGGTTCTCACCTTTACGTTAACGTAAGCCTGTGACGAATGGCTGTCAATCACCCTTTACGTTAACGTCAACTTGAGCGAGAGTAGAGCCAGTTCAAGATAGAACGCGGACCCATTCTGTGGGAGCGGGCTTGCTCGCGAAGGCGTCCTGTCAGTCGACATTCATGTTGTCTGATACGTCGCTTTCGCGAGCAAGCCCGCTCCCACAAGAGACCGCTGGTAGCCCATAAATAAAGACAATAGGGGTCGTCATGGATCAACCCAGTGCAAGCCCGCAACGCAGTTACACCCGTGGTTCCCAGGATAAAGCCTTGCTGGCGATGACCATCGGCCAGGCTTTCGACAACACGGTCGCACAGTACCCGGACGGGGAGGCGCTGGTGGTGCGCCATCAACAGCTGCGTTACACCTGGCGGCAATTGGCCGAGGCTGCGGACCTGCACGCCAGAGCACTGCTGGCACTGGGGCTGCAGGCCGGGGACCGCCTCGGCATCTGGGCGCCGAACTGCGCGCAGTGGTGCATCAGCCAGATTGCCACCGCGAAGATTGGCGTGATCCTGGTCAACATCAATCCGGCCTACCGCAGTTCCGAACTTGAATACGTGTTGAAGCAATCCGGTTGCCAATGGCTGGTGTGTGCCGGGGCTTTCAAGACTTCGAACTATCACGCGATGCTGCAAGGCCTGGTGCCGGAGCTGGCCGAGCAATCCATCGGCCAGTTGCACAGCGAGCGGCTGCCGGAGTTGCGTGGCGTCATCAGCCTGGATACGCAGCCGCCATCGGGGTTCCTGCCGTGGTCGCAACTGGCCGACCTGGCGGGCAGCGTCACGGTCGGGCAATTGCATGAACGCCAGGACAGCCTGCATTTCGATCAGCCGGTGAATATCCAGTACACCTCCGGTACTACCGGTTTTCCCAAGGGCGCGACCCTCAGTCACTACAACATTCTCAATAACGGTTACATGGTCGGCGAAAGCCTGGGGCTGACGGCGGCCGATCGACTGGTGATCCCGGTGCCGCTGTATCACTGCTTCGGCATGGTCATGGGCAACCTCGGCTGCATCACCCATGGCAGCACGATGATTTACCCGAACGACGCATTCGATCCGTTGCTGACCCTCGGCGCCGTGGCGCAAGAAAAAGCCACGGCGCTGTACGGCGTACCGACCATGTTCATCGCCATGCTCGATCAACCACAACGTGCCGGGTTCGACCTGTCGACCCTGCGCACCGGGATCATGGCAGGCGCAACCTGTCCTATCGAAGTGATGCGCCGGGTCATCAGCGAAATGCACATGAGCGAAGTGCAGATTGCCTACGGCATGACGGAAACCAGTCCGGTGTCGTTGCAAACCGGTCCTGCAGACGATCTGGAGCTGCGCGTGACCACCGTCGGCCGCACTCAGCCGCAGCTTGAAAGCAAGATCATCGACGAAGCGGGCAACCTGGTGCCGCGCGGCACCATCGGTGAGCTGTGCACCCGCGGTTACAGCGTGATGCTCGGTTACTGGAACAACCCCGAAGGCACGGCAGAAGCCATCGATCAGGCAGGCTGGATGCACACCGGTGATCTGGCGAGCATGAATGATGAGGGTTACGTGTGCATTGCCGGGCGCAACAAGGACATGATCATCCGTGGCGGTGAGAATATTTACCCGCGGGAGCTGGAGGAGTTCTTCTTTACCCACCCAGCCGTGGCCGACGTGCAGGTGATCGGTATCCCGTGCTCGCGATATGGCGAAGAGATCGTCGCCTGGATCAAGTTCCACCCCGGCCACAGCGCCACCGAGCAAGAGTTGCAGTCCTGGTGCAAGGAGCGCATCGCGCACTTCAAGACGCCGCGTTACTTCAAGTTCGTCGAGGAGTTTCCGATGACCGTGACCGGCAAGATCCAGAAATTCCGCATGCGCGAGATAAGCATCGCGGAGCTCAAAGCGAAACTGTAGGAGCTGGCTTGCCAGCGAAGGCGGTTGCACATCCAACATGGAGGTTGGCTGATCCACCGCCTTCGCGAGCAAGCCCGCTCCCACAGTTTTGATCGAGGAAAACCAGAACGCCAGACAGCACAAAGGGGAGCCGAAGCTCCCCTTTAATTTGTCGTTGCGCGTGCTCTTTTTTTATTATTGAGGGGCGGTCTGTTTTTGTTTTTGGCAACCGTTGCCCTTTACTGCTGTTTTTGGTGATCCCCATCCGGGATCAAGAGCAAACGTATTTTTTTGAGCGCTGATCTACTTTCTCGCTGAGCGATCCAACCAGTTCGGGAGCTACCTGAAGGTAGTTTTATTGTTCTCTGCCCGGTTGCGGGTAACTCCGAAAAGCACCCTGAAAAGCACATCTTCTCCAAAAAAATCTGTTAGCTGCGTCTCTGCCGTGTTGTTTTTGTTATGTCAGAGTCGTTACGTCTTGTTTTTATTAGGTTTGCTGCAATTTTTTTATTCTTGTTGTGCGATAGAGATAGCAGGAGCCGTGCCAACTTTTTAAAAGCCTTTAAAATCAACGGTTTGGAGTTTTGTAGGGTTTTTCGCCTCAGGCAAAACCCTACATTTTGTTTCCGTGTTACTCGCTTGCGCCCACGTTTGTGTCCATGCGGTAACACCTGGACACACACAGCGCACTTACGGTGTGCAGCGGGCCTTGGCCACGCGGGAACCGGTAGGGCGACCCAGTACGGTGCAAATCTGCTGTCCGGCGAGCATCAGTGCGTCGAGGTCGATTCCGGTATCGATGCCCAGGCCGTTGAGCAGGTAAACCACGTCTTCGGTCGCGACGTTACCGCTGGCGCCCTTGGCATAGGGGCAGCCGCCGAGACCGGCAATGGAGCTGTCGAACACCGAGATGCCTTCCAGCAGGCTGGCGTAGATGTTGGCCACAGCCTGGCCGTAGGTGTCGTGGAAGTGCCCGGCGAGTTTTTCCCGGGGCACATCCTTTGATACCACTTCAAACATTTTCCGAGTTGCGCCAGCGGTGCCGGTACCGATGGTGTCCCCCAGCGATATCTCATAGCAGCCCATGGCATAGAGCTCGCGGGCGACCATGGCGACCTGCTCCGCAGCGACGTTACCTTCATAGGGGCATCCCAGCACACACGACACGTACCCGCGCACGGTAACCCCATGTTGTCTGGCGGCCTCCATGATTGGTGCGAAACGCTCCAGGCTTTCGCTGATCGAGCAATTGATGTTGCGCTGGGAAAACGCTTCGGACGCCGCCGCGAACACGGCCACTTCCTTGACCCCGGCGGCGAGGGCATCTTCGAAACCGCGCAGATTGGGTGCCAGCGCACCATAGACCACACCCGGTTTGCGCTGTATCTGCGCGAAGACCTCGGCTGAACCGGCCATCTGCGGCACCCACTTGGGCGAAACAAAACTGCCGACTTCTATATAGCCGAGCCCGGATGCGGTCAGTGCATCGACCAGCTGCACCTTGTCGCTAACACTGATGGGTTGGGCTTCATTCTGCAGACCGTCGCGTGGGCCGACTTCGACAATGCGTACGTGGGTGGGGAGGGACATGGGATTCACCTGAATTGATGGGTGAGCGGTGATCTACTGTGGGAGCGGGCTTGCTCGCGAAGGCGCCAGGTCAGTCGACATCAGTGTTGAATGACAAACCGCTTTCGCGAGCAAGCCCGCTCCCACAGTGGATCTTCGTATGGTTATTGAATCGATTCCTGGCTTTTGAGGGTCTGCTCCAGCGCCTGCACGCAGCGCTCTTCGGCAGTATCCAGTTCCAGTTTCATCTGCTCGATGTCCAGCAACTGCTGTTCAAGTTGCTCACGGCGCTCGCTGATTTTCGCCAGCATGCTGTGCAGTTGCTTGGTGTTACCGCTGGACGGGTCGTAGAGCTCGATCAGCTCGCGGCATTCAGCCAGCGAGAAACCGATGCGTTTGCCCCGCAGGATCAGCTTCAGGCTGACCTTGTCGCGGGGCGAGTAAATGCGTTCCTGGCCACGACGCTCGGGGCTGAGCAGGCCTTGCTCTTCATAAAAGCGAATGGCGCGGGTGGTGATGTCGAGCTCGCGGGCGAGGTCGGAAATGCTGTAGGTCTGGCTGCTCATGGAAGCGCTCGCAAAAGGTCATGGCGCTAAGCTAATGGCAGGTTGACGTTTACGTCAAGGGGCGCGAACTTTCAGTGTTTTTGCTGGCCCCTTCGCGAGCAAGTCCGCTCCCACAGGGATCTGTGCAGGGCACAAGAATTGTGTCCACTGAAGATCCAATGTGGGAGCGGGCTTGCTCGCGAAGAACGATACCGCGGTGTAACGCCCTTACACTTTCTCGAGCTTTTTCTCCTGCGCCGTCACCTGCTGGCACAACTCGATCATCTGCTCGCGCATCCAGCGGTTCGCCGGGTCCTGATCAGTGCTTTCGTGCCAGTAAAGGTGCGTTTCCACCGGCGGCACATCGTTGACCGGCAGATAAAAGGCGTGCAGGTCGTTGCGGCGGGCGAAGCGTTCCGGCACGGTCATGACCATGTCTGTCTGCTGCAACACCTGCGAGGCCATCAGGTAATGCTGGGAACGCAGGGCGATCTTGCGCTGGATGCCCATCTTGCCCAGTGCCAGGTCGACATAACCGAGGCCGCTGCGGCGGCTGGAAATATGGATGTGGGTCAGGCTCAGGTAATCATCCAGCGTGAGTTTCTCTTTGCCTGCCAGCGGATGCCCCTTGCGCATGGCGCACACGTAGCGGTCTTCCATCAATTTGACGTGACGCACCTGCGGGTCGGTGTTGAGCGGCGCATCGACCGCAAAGTCGAGGCGGCCGGCCGCCAGTTCCTTGGTGGTTTCACGGCGTTTGGACAGAAAACTTTCGATGATCACCGTCGGCGCCAGGCGGCGCAGGCGCTGGAACAGCGGCGGCAGGATCACCGCTTCGGTGAGGTCGGTCATGCTGATGCGGTAGGTCTTGACCGCCTGCTGCGGGTTGAAGATGCGGCTTTCCTGCACCGACACGCGCAGCAGCGACAGCGCGTTGCGCACTGGGCCGATGATGTTCTGAGCCATGGGCGTCGGCACCATGCCCTGGGCAGTGCGTACGAACAGCGGATCGTTGAAGGTCTCGCGCAACCGGGCCAGAGCGTTCGACACCGCCGGTTGGGTGATGCCGACAATCTGCCCGGCGCGGGTCAGGTTGGCTTCGGTGTAGATCGCGTCGAAGACGATGAAAAGGTTGAGATCGACCTTGCTCAGATTCATTACGCGGCTCTCTTATTGTGTGGGCGGGCTGACCTTGACGATCAGTCGATCATATATCGGTGATGAATGTTTATACACGCCGAGAATAGGCTAGGTAAATTTTCATGGCTGTTCTAGCATCGATTGCATGATCTAAACAACCTCCCCCAAGAAGGTATCTTGCTCATGGATTTCGCTTATTCGCCCAAGGTTCAGGAACTGCGTGAGCGCGTGACTGCGTTCATGGACACCTACGTTTATCCCGCCGAACCCGTGTTCGAGCGCCAGGTCGCCGAGGGCGATCGCTGGCAACCGACCGCGATCATGGAAGAACTCAAACTCAAGGCCAAGGCTGAAGGGCTGTGGAATTTGTTTCTGCCTGAGTCTGAGCTCGGTGCCGGCCTGACCAACCTCGAATACGCGCCGCTGGCGGAAATCATGGGCCGCTCACTGCTGGGGCCCGAGCCGTTCAACTGCTCGGCACCGGACACCGGCAACATGGAAGTGCTGGTGCGTTACGCCAACGAAGAGCAGAAACAACGCTGGCTCGAACCGTTGCTGCGCGGCGAGATTCGCTCGGCATTCGCCATGACCGAACCGGATGTCGCGTCCTCCGACGCCACCAACATGGCCGCCCGTGCGGTACGCGATGGCGACGAGTGGGTGATCAACGGTAAGAAATGGTGGACCTCGGGTGCTTGCGACCCGCGCTGCAAAATCCTGGTTTTCATGGGGCTGAGCGATCCGGACGGGCCACGTCACGCCCAGCACTCGATGATTCTGGTGCCGGTGGACACCCCCGGGGTAAAAATCCTGCGTCCGCTGCCGGTGTTCGGCTATGACGACGCTCCTCACGGTCACGCCGAAGTGCTGTTCGAAAACGTCCGGGTACCATACGAAAACGTCCTGCTGGGCGAAGGACGCGGCTTCGAAATCGCTCAAGGTCGCCTTGGCCCGGGCCGGATTCACCACTGCATGCGTTCGATCGGCATGGCCGAGCGTGCGTTGGAACTGATGTGCAAGCGCTCGGTGAGCCGTACGGCATTCGGCAAGCCCCTGGCACGGCTGGGCGGCAACGTCGACAAGATCGCCGACTCGCGGATGGAGATCGACATGGCGCGCCTGCTGACACTGAAGGCGGCGTACATGATGGACACGGTCGGCAACAAAGTGGCCCGTAGCGAGATCGCGCAGATCAAGGTCGTCGCGCCAAACGTTGCGTTGCGAGTGATCGATCGGGCGATCCAGATCCATGGCGGGGCAGGGGTTTCCAACGATTTCCCGCTGGCCTACATGTACGCGATGCAGCGCACCCTGCGCCTGGCCGACGGCCCGGACGAAGTGCACCGCGCGGCGATCGGCAAATTCGAAATCGGCAAATATGTGCCGAAAGAGATGATGCGCAGCGGGCAGTAAGACCGCGGCGCCTGCCATTCGCGAGCAAGCCCGCTCCCACAGGTTCAGTGTGATCCCTGTGGGAGCGGGCTTGCTCGCGAAGGCGTCATTCCATCCAGTGCAGCAACATCAGCTTCAATACACCCAAACCTCAACCCGCCGATTTTTGATCCGCCCCTCATCGGCGCTATTGGCTGCCACCGGCATTTCGGCGCCAAACCCGTGAATCTCGCGAAACACCACGCCGCTCTTCACCAACTCCCGCCGCACTGCCATGGCTCGCAATTTCGACAACAGGTCGGCGCGCGCCGGGTCACTCTTGGCATCGCCAAACCCCACCAGCGAGACCTGTCCTTCGGTTTTGCCGTGCTGCTTTATATAGTCGAGCACCCGCCACAGGTCTTGTCGGGCCTTGTTGTCCAGGCTGGCGCTGCCTTCCTCGAAGCGGAAGTTCACCGACAGCCGTTGAGCATGTCGACTCAGCGCCTGATAACCCTCGGGCATCAACGCATTGGGGGCAACGGCCATGGCCTGGACGGTTTGGGCAATAAAGCCGTTGGCAGCCACAATGGCCTGGCCGTTAGCGCTTTGGGCAAAGGCCACCAGGGCATCGGCCCAGGGATTTTTCCCGTTGGGCGGCAGGTAGAAGAACAATCGACGGGACAGCGGATAGTCTTCCGTGGCAATCAGGCTGTTGAGCGGCAGCATGGCTTGCGATTGACCGTCGACAATGGCCACGGCCTTGGCCTGGCGCACGTAGGGCAAACCGATGAAACCGATGCCTTGCGGGTCTGCGCTGACCGCATCGGACAGTTGTTCGCTGGACTCGAAGCGTTTCGCCGTGCTGCCGAGGGTTTTCCCACGACCACTGAGGACCAGTTCCTTGAAGGTGTCGTAGGTCCCGGACTGATCATCCCGCGCATACAGATGAATCGGTCCTCCACGGCCACCGATGTCTTCCCAGGTTTTTACTTCGCCACTGAAAATGCGCGCCAGTTGCACGGTGTCGAGTTGGTTCAGCGGATTGTCCGGGTGAAGGATGATCGCCAGGCCATCGATGGCGATGACCTGTTCGGCGCCTGGGCTTTTCAGGTCTCCGAGGGATTGCAGGCTGGCCAGTTCGCTGTCCTTGATCGGGCGCGACGAGGCGACAAGATCGGCGCTGGCGGCTTTGAGCGCAGTGAAACCGGTGCTGGAACCATGGGCTGCCACCTCCACCACGACCCGACGACCCTGAACGGTTTCACCGACAATGCGCAGTTCGTTGGCGGTATCCAGTGTTTCGCGGTGAATCCTGCGCAGACCCTGTTCGCTCAGCAGGCCCTCGACCAGCGCCGGTCCCAATGCCGCGCCGATGGTGTTGGAGCCCTGAATGCGCAGCACCGGGCCGTGTTCGGGTGTCGGTAATCCACCGGCCGAAGCCATCTGCGGCAAGCCCAAGCACAGCATCAACAGGAACAGCACGCGCAGCATCATGCCGGCACCTTACATAGCCAAAGGAGGTGTCGGGAGATTAAGTCAGTAAGGTTTCCGAAAAATGACACTTTCTGATGCGGGAGCGGGCTTGCTCGCGAAAGCGTCGGATCAGTCGACACATGTATTGACTGAAACACCGCTTTCGCGAGCAAGCCCGCTCCCACATTGGTGTTGCGTACGTCTCGGGATCAGCTCAACTCAAGCCAGATCGGCGCATGGTCCGAAGGTTTTTCCATGCCGCGCAGTTCGTAGTCCACACCGGCGGCCTTCACCCGCGGCAGCAAGCCGTTGGAGGCGAGGATCAGGTCGATGCGCAGGCCACGCTTGGGTTCGTCTTCGAAACCACGGCTGCGGTAGTCGAACCAGCTGAAGGTGTCGGTGACGTCCGGGTTCAGGTGGCGGAAACTGTCCACCAGGCCCCAGTTCTTCAGGCGCGCCATCCACTCGCGTTCCTCCGGCAGGAAGCTGCATTTACCGGTCTTCAGCCAGCGCTTCATGTTGTCCGGGCCGATACCGATGTCGCAGTCTTCGGGGGAAATGTTCACATCGCCCATCACCACCAGCGGCTGATCGTTCTTGAATTGGCTTTCCAGCAGTTGCTGCAAATCGCTGTAGAAGCGTTCCTTGGCCGGGAATTTGGTCGGGTGGTCGCGGCTTTCGCCTTGTGGAAAATAGCCGTTCATGATGGTCACCGGCACGCCGTTGGCGTCGGCGAAGGTGCCCCAGATGAAACGCCGCTGGGCATCTTCTTCGTCGGTGGCGAAACCCTTGTGCAGGGCCAACGGCTCCTTGCGCGACAGCAGGGCGACGCCGTAATGACCCTTTTGCCCATGGAAATACACGTGATAACCCAGGGCCTGAACCTCGGCCAACGGGAATTGCTCATCGTGGACCTTGGTTTCCTGCAAGCCGATCACATCGGGCTGGTGCTTTTCGATCAGCGCCGCCAGCTGATGGGGACGAGCGCGCAGCCCGTTGATGTTGAAGGAGACGATCTTCATGGTCGGCAGTCCTGGCAAAAGGGCGATGCTAGCTGACATGTGGGAATCGGGCCAGTGTGGGGTGAGAGGATTCGATTTTGCCAGTCAGCCTTGTGTGGGCAGTGATGGCCTCTTCGCGAGCAAGCCCGCTCCCACAGGTTATGAGCCTGCCTTTGCTTTTGTGGGAGTGGGCTTGCTCGCGAAGGCGATTTCATTGCCTACACTCATTTCGGATCTGTAAGGAATTGTGTCAGTGCCGATCAGCTCGTAACAACAAGAGCGCAGCCACCCGAGCTGTGCCGGGGAGATCAACCGTCATGCCCGAAACCTCGACCGCCATCGCCGATATTCACATGCTCGACAGCGGCTACGCCCGCGAAGCGCGTTCGTTGTTGTACCAGGCTTATCGACACGAGCCGACCTTCGGCTATTTGTTCGAAGCCGAACGCCCCGGTTACGAACAGCGGGTTCGCGCCACCGTGCGTGAACTGGTGACCCAGCATTTTCTCCAGGACTTGCCGGCCATCGGCCTGCTGGTCAACGACCGTCTGATCGGCATCGCCCTGATCGCACCGCCGCAACGTCGTCTTGGCGTTACCGAAAGTTGGGCCTGGCGCCTGCGCATGGTGCTCAGTACGGGGTTTCGCTGCACCCGTCGCTACCTTGAATATCATGCTGCCGTGGAGGGCTGCGTGCCGAACGACTCGGTGCACGTCCTGCCGTTGCTGGGGGTTCATCCGCAGTTCCAGGGCAAACACTTCGGCGAGCAATTGTTGCAGGCCGTGCACAACTGGTGCGCCGTGGATGAAAACTCACAGGGTGTGATCCTCGACACCGGGAATCCGCGTTATCTGGAGTTCTACAAGCGTCAGGGCTACGAGGAAATTGGTGAGGTCGCCGTAGGACCGATTCGCGAGCACGTGTTTTTTCACCCCAATCCCCAGGTGTTGCACACCGCAACGGCCTGAATGGCGAACTTTCCTTGCGTGCCAGGCTCTATCACGCTCTCAAGCTCGTGATAGCATCCGCGCCTATGAAGTTTCCAGGAAGAATTACCAGCGGTGTGCTGATGCTGATGACCAGCTGCACAGCGCTGGCACAAAGTGAATTGGATGTACGGATCAAACCGTCCAATGATGAGCTGAAGGCCAATATAGAGGGCTATATCGGCAGCCTCGGCGATCGTGACGAAGAAGCCTTGCTGCGCTTCAGCCGTGGCGCCGAAGAACAGGCGCGCAAGGCCGCCCAGGCCTTGGGTTATTACCAGCCGCACATCGATAGCGAGGTGAAGGGCGGCAAGGACCCGCGCCTGGTGCTGACGGTCGACCCCGGTGAGCCGGTGCATTTGCGCAATGTCACGGTGCGGGTCGACGGCCCGGCCGCCTCCCTCAAATCCTTTCGAGTCCCCAAAAGCGATGCGCTCAAGTCCGGCGCCGTGCTCAATCATGGTCATTACGAGGACGCCAAGCGCCTGATCCAGAATCAGGCCTCGCGATATGGCTTTTTCAGCGGCCATTTCACCCGTTCAAAATTGTCGGTCGACCCGCGTGCCGGCGTCGCCGATATCGAGCTGATCTATGAAAGTGGTCCGCGTTATACCTTGGGCAAGGTCAGTTTCGAGGGCGATACGCCGTTCGATGACGAGTTGCTGCAACGCATGGTGCCATTCAAGGCCGGTACGCCGTACGACTCGGAATTGATCGCCGAACTCAATCAGAACCTGCAATCCAGTGGTTACTTCGAAGGCGTGCGGGTGGACGCGGCGCCCGCGGCGTCCAAAGAGAATGCGATCCCGGTGGACGTCAAACTCGACACCCGCAAGCCCCGGACCATGGGCCTGGGTCTGGGTTTCTCCACCGACGTCGGCCCACGGGCCAAGGCCAACTGGACCCGCCACTGGGTCAACGCGCAAGGGCACAGTTACGGCTGGGAGACCGAAGTCTCGGCGCCTCGGCAAAACGTCGGGCTGTTCTACGACATTCCGCTGGATCCGCCGCTGACCGACAAACTGCGTTTTGCCGGCGGCTATCAGAATGAAGACATCGCCGGCACCGACACCCACAGCAAGTTGCTGACCCTAGGCCCCGAATGGCACAGCAAGTTGCCCAGCGGCTGGCAGCGGGTGGTGTCGCTCAAGTGGCAGCGCGAGGATTATCAGCTCGGCGACGACTCGGGACTCAGTAATCTGCTGATGCCCGGTGTGAACTACTCGTACCTCAAAAGCGACAACCGCATCGACCCGCATAACGGCTATCGGCTGCAATTCGAATCCAAAGTGGCCAAGGAAGGTTTGGGTTCCGACAGCAATCTGGTCTACGGCACGGCATTGGTCAAAGGCCTGACCACGGTGTTCGACAACCACCGTTTCCTCGGGCGCGTGCAGGTCGGCGGCAGCGCCACCAACGGCTTCAAATCGGTGCCGCCATCGTTGCGCTTCTTCGCCGGTGGCGATCAGAGCGTGCGCGGTTACGACTATCAGAGCCTGTCCCCGGAAAACTCCGACGGTGACCGCATCGGTGGCCGCTACATGGTCGCCGCCAGCGCGGAGTATCAGTATTCCATCGCCGAAAAATGGCGGATCGCGACCTTTGTCGACCAGGGCAACTCCTTCAATACACTCGAACTGCCGAACCTCAAGACCGGCGTTGGTATCGGCCTGCGCTGGGTATCGCCGGTGGGGCCGATCCGCCTCGACCTGGCCCATGCGCTGGACGACGATGGCGGCATTCGACTGCACTTTTCCATGGGGCCCGAGCTGTGAAGCGTGGTTTGAAAGTAACGCTGTTGGCGATTCTGGCGCTGTTGATGCTGGTGGTCCTGACGCTGGCCACGGTGCTGGGTACGGCGACGGGCAGCCGCTGGGCGTTGGGGTTTGTGCCGGGTTTGAACCTGGAAAACTTCCAGGGCCGGCTGGGCGGGCAGTGGAGTGCCGACCGGGTGTTGTGGCAGCAGGACACCAGCCGGGTTGAACTGAACAAGGTGATTTTCGCCTGGTCGCCGTTGTGCCTGACCCGCATGACCTTGTGCATCGAGCAATTGCAGGCCGATCAGGTCAGCCTGACGTTCCCGCCGGGTACCGATGAGCCAGACAGCGGTCCGATAACGCTCCCGGAGCTCAAGTTACCGTTGGCCATCGAGCTGGGGCAGATCAAGGTCGGTCGCCTGCTGTTCAACGGCAGCGAAGAACTCAAGGGGCTGCAACTGGCGGCGCACTGGACGGCGGTCGGTTTGAAGATCGACGCGGTATCGTTACAGCGCGATGACCTGAGCCTGAATCTGTCCGGCCTGTTGCAACCGAGCGGCAACTGGCCGCTCAGCGCCGAAGGTAAGCTGACCCTGTTGTCGACGCCTGAACCCTTGGCGCTGGCGTTGAAGATCGACGGCGACCTGCTGAAAACCCTGAACCTGAAGGCCGACAGCAGCGGTTACCTCAACGGGCAACTGACCGGCGAACTGCAACCGCTGGTGGAAAACCTGCCAGCCAAAGTGCGGATCACCGCTGATGGCTTCAAGCCCAGTGCCGATCTGCCGGACACCCTGCAACTCAATCAACTGGAGCTCACCGGCGCTGGCGACTTGAAGAACGGCTACGCGCTGTTCGGCCAGGCCACGTTGCCCGCCGAGCAAGGGCCCGTCGCCTTGGCACTGCAAGGCAAGGTCGATGCCAAGGGCGCGCAGATCGCCGCGCTGGACCTGATCGCCAACGACAAGCAAAGCCTCAAGCTCACCGGGCTGGTGGACTGGAGCAAAGGCCTGAGCGCCGAGGCGAAAATCGACTGGCTGGATTTCCCGTGGCACAGGCTCTATCCGCTCATCGACGAACCGCAAGTAGCGCTTCGCACCTTCACCGGCGAAGTCTCCTACACCGACGGTAAATATCTCGGTCACTTCGATGCGGCCATGGATGGTCCGGCCGGCGCCTTCACCCTGGCCAGCCCTTTCGCTGGCGACCTGACGAAAATCTACCTGCAACAGATTCAACTCCAGGCCGGGCAGGGCAAGGCCGAAGGGCACCTGAACCTGCAATTCGCCGACGGCATTGCCTGGGACACTGCGCTGGACTTGTCGGCAATCAACCCGGCGTACTGGGTCGCGGAGCTGCCGGGTACGCTGGCCGGCCCGCTGCGCAGCCAGGGCGAGATGAAGAACGAAACGCTCAGCCTCAATGCCGACCTGGACCTCAAAGGCAAACTGCGCGGTCAACCGGCAGTGATCCAGGCCAAGGCCGATGGCAGCGGCGAGCGATGGAACCTCAATGCCCTGCAAGTTCGCCTCGGCGACAACAGCATCAGCGGCAAAGGTAGCCTGCAACAAAAACTCGTTGGGCAGATCGATCTCAAGCTGCCGCGCCTGGCCCAGCTCTGGCCACAACTGCGCGGCCAGCTCAATGGCCGCGTGGATGTCGCCGGCACGCTCAAGGCGCCGCAAGGCAAGCTTGACCTGCAAGGTTCGCAACTGGCCTTCCAGGACAATCGCCTGCAAAGCCTGAACCTGGACGCCACCCTGGACAGCGCACAACGAGCAAAAATCGACCTCAAGGGCAGCGGCATCCGGGCGGGCGACACTTCACTGGGAGCGCTGACCGCCAGCGGCCAGGGCGACATAAAAAACCAGAAGCTGAACCTCGACCTGCAAGGACCGCAGCTGAAACTCGCGCTTGGGCTGGACGGTGCGCTGGACCAAGGCAACTGGCGCGGACGCCTGGCCAGCGGTGATATCCAGGCCGGTGGCCAGGACTGGAAGCTGCAAGGGCCGGCGAAACTCGAACGCCTGGCGGACGGCAAAATCAACTTTGGCGCCCATTGCTGGGCATCCGGCCAGGCCAGCCTGTGCGGCGAAGATTCGCGCCTGATGCCCGAGCCGAAGCTGCGTTATCACCTCAAGCAATTCCCGATCGACAGCCTCGCCCAATGGTTGCCGAAGGATTTTGCCTGGCAGGGCCGCCTTAATGCCGACCTGCAACTGGACCTGCCGGCCAGTGGCCCGAACGGCCAGATCAGCGTCGATGCCGGCGGCGGCACGTTGCGCATCAAGGAAAAAGACCAGTGGCTGGACTTCCCGTACCAGACCCTGAAACTCACCAGCAAGCTCACGCCCAAACGCATCGACACCGAGCTCAACTTCGTCGGTGGCAAACTCGGCGAACTGATGGTCCAGGCGCAGCTCAATCCGTTGCCGAAGAACAAACCGTTGAGCGGCTCATTCCGCTTGAGCGGGCTGGACCTGTCGGTGGCGCGGCCATTCGTGCCGATGGTCGAGAAGCTGAGCGGTCGCTTGAATGGCAGCGGTACGATCGCTGGCGGTCTATTGGCACCGCAGGTCAATGGCAGCCTGCAACTCAGCGATGGCGTGATCTCTGGACCGGAACTGCCGATGGAGCTGCAAAACCTGCACCTTCAAGCGCTCATCGCCGGTGAAAGCGTACAACTGAACGGCGGCTGGAACAGCGGCAAGGCCGGGCAGGGCCGCTTGAACGGCAACATCGCCTGGGGACAGGCGCTGGTGGTGGACCTGGCACTCAAGGGTTCGCAGTTGCCGGTCACCGTTGAGCCTTACGCCAAGCTGGAAGTCGCACCGGACCTGAAAATCTCGATGAAGGGCGACGAGTTGGCCATCGCCGGTAAAGTGCTGGTGCCCAAGGGCGAAATCACCATTCGTGAGTTGCCTCCGTCGACAGTCAAGGTCTCCGATGACACGGTGATCGTCGGTCAGCAGACCGAGGAGGGCAAGCCACCGCTGGCGATGAAGATGGACATCGAAGTGGTGGTCGGCGAGGACAAGCTGAGCTTCGCCGGGTTTGGCCTGACCGCGAATGTGCAGGGGCATGTGCACGTCGGCGACAACATGGACACCCGCGGCGAGCTGTGGCTCAACGACGGGCGATATCGCGCCTACGGCCAGCGGCTTTCGGTGCGCCGGGCGCGCTTGCTGTTTGCCGGTCCCATCGATCAGCCGTACCTGGACATCGAAGCCATTCGCAAGACGGATGACATCATCGCCGGCATCCGCCTGAGCGGCAGCGCCGAGCAGCCGACCACGCAGATCTTCTCCGAACCGGCCATGAGCCAGGAGCAAGCCCTGTCCTATCTGGTGCTCGGGCGTCCGCTGAGCAGCAATGGCGAAGACAACAACATGCTCGCCCAAGCAGCCCTCGGTCTGGGCTTGATGGGCAGCTCCGGGGTCACCAGCGGTCTGGCCAAGAACCTGGGGATCCAGGACTTCCAGCTCGACACCCAGGGCAGCGGCAACACCACCAGCGTGGTGGCCAGCGGCAACCTGTCCGAGAAGCTCAGCCTGCGCTATGGCGTTGGCGTGTTCGAGCCGGCCAACACCATTGCCTTGCGCTACAAGCTGAGCAAAAAGGTTTACCTCGAAGCCGCTGGCGGCGTCGCCAGTTCGCTGGACATCTTCTACAAGCGGGATTTCTAACCCCCCCCGCTTCCTCTTTAAACCGAGCCGCATTCTTCGCTGGCAAGCCAGCTCCTACAGGGATCACATGCACCTGTAGGAGCTGGCTTGCCAGCGAAAGCGCCCGTGTGGGCAGCACAAACCCCGACACCATTTATCAACTATTTACCAAGCGTGCTAACTATTGCGTTGACATTCGCTGCCTAGGCAGTAACATCTCGACATACATTCCCTGCCTAGGCAGTTAATTGGTGGTCAGATGAAACATTTCTCTCCAGACGATTTCCACAATTGCCATCTCGGCCTGCTGCTCGGGCGCGCTGCGCTGCTCAAGGACCGGATCATCGATACCCACATGGAACCCCACGGCATCACCGCCGCGCAGTTCAAGGTGTTGATCATCATGGCCCAGTACGGCGTCGACTCGCCGGGCGAGTTGTGCCGTCACCTGTCCCTGGACAGCGGCTCGATGACTCGCATGCTCGATCGTCTGGAACAGAAAGGTTTCCTCGCCCGCCAACGCTCCGAGGCGGATCGCCGCCAGGTGCAGCTTGTACTCACGGAAGAAGGGCAAAAGCTCGCCGGGCTGTTGCCGCACATCGGCGCCGAAGCCATGAATGAACTGGCCGGTGCCATCACTCCGGAAGAGCTGAAAACCCTGGAGATGATTCTGAAGAAGATTTTGGTAGCAGCCGGTGACTCGATCACGCTGCTGCGGGTAGGTGACAAATGAGCAGTAAACCCTTGCGTACCGGCCTGAGCCTGGTGCTGTTGGCCATGAGCCTGGCCGGTTGCGCCAGCTACAGCGGCCTGAAAACCGAAGGTGTCAGCCTCGACGCGAAAAACCTCAAGGCCGGGCAATCCCTCGGCGGCGTGACGTTGTCGCCGGCTGCCTGGCCGAAAAGCGACTGGTGGAAAAGCCTTGGCGACCCGCAACTCGACGGTCTGATCCGCGAGGCCCTGCGCGACAGCCCGGACATGCAAATCGCCGACGCCCGTGCCCATCAGGCCAGCGCTGCGGCCTACGCCGCCGACGCCGAGCGGATGCCGACCCTGGATGCCAGCGCCGGTGTCAGCCGCTCGCGCCTGGCCCGGGACCAGGACCCGCGCGGGCAGGGCGATGCTTACGCCACCATTCGCAACATCAGCACCAGTTTCAACTACAACTTCGACCTGTGGGGCGGTCAGCGCGATGCCTGGGAAGCCGCCCTGGGCCAGGCCCGTGCTGCCGAAGTCGACCAGCAGGCCGCGCAGCTGACACTGGCCGCCGACGTCGCCCGTGCCTACAGCGATCTGGGGCAGGCGCATATCGTCTATGACCTGTCCAACGAAGACCTCAAGCGCACCCGGCAAATGCTCGACCTGAGCCAGCGGCGCCTGACTGCCGGGATCGACAGCCAGTACCAGTTCCAGCAGACCGAAAGCCTGGAAGCCACCTCCCAAGCCAATTTGATCGACGCTGAAAAGCGCCTGAACAGCGCAAAGATCGCCCTTGCGGTGCTGCTCGGCAAAGGCCCGGACCGCGGCAATGAAATTGCCCGCCCGAACATTCTTCAACCGAGCGCGGTAGCGCTACCTTCGGTGTTGCCGGCCGAACTGCTCGGGCGTCGCCCGGACCTGGTGGCTGCGCGCTGGCGGGTCGAGGCGGCGAGCAAAAGTATCGACGCCGGCAAGACCCGGTTCTATCCCAACTTGAACCTCAGCGCCGCTGCCGGTGCCGAATCCTTGTTGGGCGATGCGATGTTTGGTTCGGCCAGCCGCTTCTTCAACATTGCACCGACGATCTCTGTGCCGATTTTCGACGGTGGCCGCTTGCGCGCCGACCTCGATTCGCGTGACGCCGATTACGACCTCGCCGTGGCGCAGTACAACAAAAGCCTGGTGAAGGCGCTGGGGGATGTCAGTGACAGCATCAACCAGTTGCGTGATGTCGGCCGGCAGATTGCTGCCCAGCAGCACGCCACCGACATCGCCCAGGATTCCTACAACACCGTGGTCCAGCGTTACGGTTCCGGCATCGGCAACTACCTGGACGTGCTCAGCATCGAGCAGCAATTGCTCCAGGCCCAGCGTCAGCTGGCCAACCTGAATGCCGAGCAGATCGACCTGTCGATCCAACTGATGCAGGCGCTGGGCGGCGGTTTCCAGCCTGAGGCCATTGCCTCGGCCAACGCCACGCCAGCCACGCTGACCCACTAATTCAAGGTACTTGTCATGGCCACTGCCGATACCACTCAACCTCCTGAAAACACTCCAGGCAACCCCAATTCGGGCAAGCGCAAGTTCATGTTGCTGATCCTGGCTGCCGCCGTCGTGCTGAGTGGCGCGGGCGTCTGGGCCTACCACGAGTTTTACGGGCGCTGGAGCGAAAGCACCGACGACGCCTATGTGAACGGCAACGTGGTGGAAATCACGCCGCTGGTCACGGGTACCGTGGTCAGTATCGGCGCCGACGATGGCGATCTGGTCCATGAAGGCCAGGTGCTGGTGAACTTCGACCCGAACGACGCCGAAATCGGTCTGCAAAATGCCCAGGCCAATCTGGCGCGTACCGTGCGTCAGGTGCGTGGCTTGTACAGCGATGTGGACGGCATGAAAGCCCAGGTCAACGCACAGAAAGCCGAAGTGCAAAAGGCCCAGGACAACTTCAGCCGCCGGAAGAATCTCGCCGCTGGCGGGGCGATTTCCCAGGAAGAGCTGTCCCACGCCCGCGACGACCTGACCTCGGCGCAAAACGCCTTGGCCAACGCCGAACAAAAGCTCAAAACCACCAGCGCGCTGGTCGATGACACCGTGGTTTCATCGCACCCGGACGTGATGGCCGCCGCCGCACAACTGCGTCAGGCGTACTTGAACAACTCGCGCAGCGTGCTGATTGCACCGGTCACCGGTTACGTGGCCAAGCGTTCTGTGCAGCTTGGTCAGCGTGTGCAGCCGGGTACTGCGCTGATGGCGGTGATTCCGCTGGATCAACTGTGGATCGACGCCAACTTCAAGGAAACCCAATTGCGTGACATGCGCATTGGTCAACCGGTCGAGATCGAAACCGACCTCTACGGCAGCAGCGTGAAATACAGCGGCACCATCGACAGCCTCGGCGCCGGGACCGGCAGCGCCTTTGCCTTGTTGCCAGCACAGAACGCCACCGGCAACTGGATCAAGATCGTGCAGCGCGTGCCGGTGCGAGTCCATGTCAACGCCGAGGAACTGGCCAAACATCCGCTGCGGGTCGGCCTGTCGACCGTGGTCGATGTGAACCTGCGCGACCAGAGCGGCCCGGTGCTGGCACAACAGCCGCCGCAAAAGGCCTCGTTCAGCACCAACGTCTACGACCGTCAGTTGGCCGAGGCCGACGCGATGATCACTCAGTTGATCCACGACAACAGCGCCGCGGTCAGCAAAACCGCGCAACGCTGAAATGCCATTACCTCGACCCTGTGGGAGCGGGCTTGCTCGCGAAGGCGGAGTGTCAGGCGACATCCATGTTGAATGTACCGACCTCTTCGCGGGCAAGCCCGCTCCCACAGGGTTGGCTGCGTCCGTAACGGACGCAGCACCAATCAGGTTTCCAAGGATTCGCGATGAGCAATAACGCGTCTTTCACACCGCCAAGCCTGTTACTGAGCACCATCGGCCTGTCGCTGGCGACCTTCATGCAGGTGCTCGACACCACCATCGCCAACGTGGCGCTGCCGACGATCTCCGGCAACCTGGGCGTGAGTTCGGAGCAGGGCACCTGGGTGATCACCTCGTTTGCGGTGAGCAATGCCATCGCCTTGCCGCTGACCGGTTGGCTCAGTCGGCGTTTTGGCGAGGTGAAGCTGTTTGTCTGGGCGACGCTGCTGTTCGTGCTGGCCTCGTTCCTGTGCGGGATATCCACCTCGATGCCCGAGCTGGTGGGCTTTCGGGTGCTGCAAGGGGTGGTGGCGGGGCCGCTTTATCCGATGACCCAGACTCTGCTGATTGCGGTTTACCCCCCAGCGAAACGGGGACTGGCGCTAGCATTGCTGGCAATGGTCACGGTGGTCGCGCCGATTGCCGGGCCGATCCTTGGCGGCTGGATCACTGACAGTTACAGCTGGCCGTGGATTTTCTTCATCAACGTGCCGATCGGCTTGTTCGCGGCATGGGTGGTGACCCAGCAGATGAAAAAACGCCCGGTGGTCACCAGCCGCCAGCCGATGGATTACGTCGGCCTGATCGCGCTGATCATCGGTGTCGGGGCGCTGCAGATCGTGCTCGACAAGGGCAACGATGCCGACTGGTTCGAATCCAGCTTCATCGTGATCGGCAGCGTGATTTCGGTGGTAGCCCTGGCCTTTTTCATCATCTGGGAAATGACCGACGAACACCCGGTGGTCAACCTGCGCCTGTTTGCCCATCGCAACTTCCGCTACGGCACCATCGTGCTGATCCTGGGCTATGCCGGGTTCTTCGGGATCAACCTGATCCTGCCGCAGTGGCTACAAACGCGACTGGGCTACACCGCGACCTGGGCCGGTTTTGCCGTGGCGCCGCTGGGGATCCTGCCGGTGCTGTTGGCGCCGTTTGTTGGTAAATACGCACCGAAATTCGACATGCGGTTACTGGCGGGCGGGGCGTTCCTGGCCATCGGCCTCAGTTGCTTCATGCGCGCCGGGTTTACCAATGAAGTGGATTTCCAGCACATCGCCATGGTGCAGCTGTTCATGGGGATCGGCGTGGCGTTGTTCTTCATGCCGACCCTGACCATCCTGCTCTCGGACCTGCCGCCGAGCCAGATTGCCGACGGCTCGGGGTTGGCGACGTTCCTGCGGACCCTGGGCGGTAGTTTCGCGGCGTCGCTGACCACCTGGATCTGGATTCGTCGTGCCGACCAGCACCATGCCTACCTGACCGAAAGCATCACCCCGTTCGACCCGGCGACCCGCGAAGCACTGAGCAACCTGGGCGGGGCGGGGGCCAAGGCCTACACGCAACTGGATCAGATGGTGATCAGTCAGGCGTACATCATGTCCACGGTGGATTACTTCACCTTGTTGGGCTGGATGTTCCTGGGGCTGATCCTGATTGTGTGGCTGGCCAAGCCGCCGTTTACGGCGAAGGCCGGGCCGGCGGCGTCTGCAGGCCACTAAGCACCGCAGCACCAATGTGGGAGCGGGCTTGCTCGCGAAAGCGGTGGGTCAGTCAATACAGATGTCGACTGACACGTCCTCTTCGCGAGCAAGCCCGCTCCCACAGGTTTTTGTGTTTGGCTGTCAGTTGGCGGGGGCTGCCAATTGCGGCGGTGGGGCGAAGTCGAACGGCGCCAGTGCAAACCCTTGTTCATCAACCTGCAATGCCCACCCTTGGCGATCCCAATCCCCCAGCACAATGCGCCTGGCCGCTTGCTCGCCAAGCTGCAACTTGTGTATCGCGGGGCGATGGGTGTGGCCGTGGATCAGGGTCTTCACGCCGTACTCCTGCATGATCCGCGGAATCTCTTCGGGCGTGACATCGACGATGTCGTTGGCCTTCATCCGCGTTTGCGCACGGCTTTCACTGCGCAGCTTGCGCGCCAGCTTGTGCCGCGTACGCAGCGGCAGATGCCGCAGGATGAACAGCGTGACGGGATTGCGCAGGTAACGACGCAGCTTCATATAGGCTTCGTCGCGGGTACACAGGCTGTCGCCGTGCATCAGCAGCACCGGCTCGCCGTTGAATTGCACGACACTCGGGTCTTTCAGCAGGGTGCAGCCGGCCTGCTTGCAGAAGGCCTTGCCGAGCATGAAATCGCGATTGCCGTGCATCAGAAAAATGGCCGTGCCGCTGTCGCTGAGATCGCGCAGGGCCTGGCAGATGGCGCGCTGGAACGGTGTCATGGTGTCATCGCCAATCCACACCTCGAAAAAGTCGCCCAGAATGTACAACGCACTCGCCGAGCGGGCGCGTCCGGCGAGCAAATCCAGAAACGCCCGGGTGATGTCCGGGCGCTCCTCTTCCAGATGCAAGTCTGAAATCAGCAATATCACTCAATGATCTCGGCTTTCTCGATGATCACGTCGTCTGCCGGTACGTCCTGGTGGCCGGACTTGGAAGTGGTGGCCACGCCTTTGATCTTGTCGACGACGTCGGTGCCAGCGGTCACTTTACCGAATACCGCGTAGCCCCAGCCTTGTACGTTCTTGCCGCTGTGGTTCAGGAAGCTGTTGTCCGCCACGTTGATGAAGAACTGTGCGGAAGCCGAATGCGGCTCCATGGTGCGGGCCATGGCAATGGTGTACTTGTCGTTGGGAAGACCGTTGTCAGCTTCGTTCTGGATGCTTGGACGCTTGTCTTTCTTTTCTTTCATGCCTGGCTCGAAACCGCCGCCCTGGATCATGAAGTTACCGATGACGCGGTGGAACACAGTGTTGGTGTAGTGGCCGGCTTTGACGTATTCGACGAAGTTGGCCACGGTGATCGGGGCTTTTTCGGCGTTCAGTTCGAGGACGATGTCGCCGAAGTTGGTAGTCAGTTTGACTTGGGTCATGATCGTTACTCTTTATAAGGAATTCGTGGTGTTGGAACCTCATGTCCCGCCACCGGTTCAGCCTTTTTGGCCAAGGTGCGCAGTTTAGCGTGCCAGACGCGAATTTCGAGGCTGTTTTTTCATTTACGGCCTATTAAATACGACGGTTTACAGAGTGCGCTCTGTCAGGCCCTTGACAGCATCGGCTATGATAGCGGCTTTGTTTTGTCAGGCCCGTCTTCCCGGCCGCGCACTTGTACGTTCAAGGATCCTATGAGCAAGCCCACTGTCGACCCTACCTCGAATTCCAAGACCGGCCCCGCTGTGCCGGTCAATTTCCTGCGCCCGATCATCCAGGCGGACCTGGACTCGGGTAAGCACACGCAGATCGTCACCCGTTTCCCGCCTGAGCCCAACGGCTACCTGCACATCGGTCACGCCAAGTCGATCTGTGTGAACTTCGGCCTGGCCCAGGAGTTCGGCGGTGTTACCCACCTGCGTTTCGACGACACCAACCCGGCCAAGGAAGACCAGGAATACATCGACGCAATCGAAAGCGACGTCAAATGGCTGGGCTTCGAGTGGTCCGGTGAAGTGCGCTATGCCTCGCAGTATTTCGACCAGTTGCATGACTGGGCGGTGGAGTTGATCAAATCCGGCAATGCCTACGTCGATGACCTGACTCCGGAGCAAGCCAAGGAATACCGTGGCAGCCTGACCGAACCGGGCAAAAACAGCCCGTTCCGCGACCGCAGCGTCGAAGAGAACCTGGACCTGTTCGCCCGCATGAAAGCAGGCGAGTTCAAGGACGGCGCACGCGTGCTGCGAGCCAAGATCGACATGGCTTCGCCCAATATGAACCTGCGTGACCCGATCATGTATCGCATCCGTCACGCTCACCACCACCAGACCGGTGACAAGTGGTGCATCTACCCGAACTACGACTTCACCCACGGTCAGTCGGACGCCATCGAAGGCATCACCCACTCGATCTGCACCCTGGAGTTCGAAAGCCACCGTCCGCTGTACGAGTGGTTCCTCGAGCACTTGCCGGTGCCGGCCAACCCGCGCCAGTACGAGTTCAGCCGCCTGAACCTGAACTACACCATCACCAGCAAGCGCAAGCTCAAGCAACTGGTCGATGAAAAGCACGTCAACGGCTGGGACGACCCGCGCATGTCCACGCTGTCGGGTTTCCGCCGCCGTGGCTACACGCCGAAATCGATCCGCAACTTCTGCGAAATGATCGGCACCAACCGTTCCGACGGCGTGGTCGACTTCGGCATGCTCGAGTTCAGCATCCGTGACGACCTCGACCACAGCGCCCCGCGTGCCATGTGCGTACTGCGTCCGTTGAAAGTCGTGATCACCAACTACCCGGAAGGCCAGGTCGAGAACCTCGAACTGCCGTGCCACCCGAAAGAAGACATGGGCGTGCGTGCGTTGCCATTCGCCCGTGAAATCTATATCGACCGTGAAGACTTCATGGAAGAGCCGCCGAAGGGCTACAAGCGCCTGGAACCGGCCGGTGAAGTGCGTCTGCGCGGCAGCTACGTGATTCGTGCCGACGAAGCGATCAAGGACGCCGATGGCAACATCGTCGAACTGCGCTGCTCGTACGATCCGGACACCCTGGGCAAGAACCCGGAAGGCCGCAAGGTCAAAGGCGTGATTCACTGGGTGCCGGCCGCTGCCAGCGTCGAGTGCGAAGTGCGCCTGTACGATCGCCTGTTCCGTTCTCCGAACCCGGAGAAGGCCGAAGACAGCGCCAGTTTCCTGGACAACATCAACCCTGACTCGCTGCAGGTACTCACCGGTTGTCGTGCTGAGCCTTCGCTGGGCAATGCACAGCCGGAAGACCGTTTCCAGTTCGAGCGCGAAGGTTACTTCGTCGCCGATCTCAAGGACTCGAAACCAGGTCAGCCGGTATTCAACCGTACCGTGACCCTGCGTGATTCGTGGGGCCAGTGATTCAAGGAAGTTAACGTGCTAACGATTTACAACACGCTCACCAAGAGCAAAGAAGTTTTCAAGCCGCTCGATGGCAACAAGGTGCGCATGTACGTGTGCGGCATGACCGTGTACGACTATTGCCACCTGGGCCACGGCCGCAGCATGGTCGCGTTCGACCTGGTGACGCGCTGGTTGCGCTTCAGCGGTTACGACCTGACTTATGTGCGCAACATCACTGACATCGACGACAAGATCATCAATCGGGCCAACGAGAACGGCGAGTCGTTCGAAGCGCTGACCGAGCGCATGATCGCGGCGATGCACGAAGATGAAGCGCGCCTGAACATCAAGAAACCGGACATGGAGCCGCGTGCCACCGATCACATCCCGGGCATGCACGCGATGATCCAGACCCTGATCGACAAGGGTTATGCCTACGCCCCGGGCAACGGCGACGTGTACTACCGCGTCGGCAAGTTCATGGGCTACGGCAAGCTGTCGCGCAAGAAGATCGAAGATCTGCGCATCGGCGCACGCATCGAAGTCGACGAGTCCAAGCAGGACCCGCTGGACTTCGTGCTGTGGAAAGCCGCGAAACCGGGCGAGCCGAGCTGGGAATCGCCGTGGGGCGCCGGGCGTCCGGGCTGGCACATTGAGTGCTCGGTGATGTCCACTTGCTGCCTCGGCGAAACGTTCGACATTCATGGCGGTGGCAGCGATCTGGAGTTTCCGCACCACGAAAACGAAATCGCCCAGAGCGAAGCGGCCACCGGCAAGACCTACGCCAACGCGTGGATGCATTGCGGCATGATCCGCATCAATGGCGAGAAGATGTCCAAGTCCTTGAACAACTTCTTCACCATCCGCGACGTGCTCGACAAGTACCACCCGGAAGTCGTGCGTTACCTGCTGGTGTCGAGCCACTACCGCAGCGCGATCAACTATTCGGAAGACAACCTCAAGGACGCCAAAGGCGCACTGGAGCGTTTCTACCACGCGTTGAAAGGCTTGCCGAGCGTGGCGCCGGCGGGTGGCGAAACCTTCGTCGAGCGTTTCACCCAGGTGATGAACGACGACTTCGGTACGCCGGAAGCCTGTGCGGTGCTGTTCGAGATGGTCCGCGAGATCAACCGCCTGCGCGAGAGCGATCTAGATGCAGCGGCCGGTCTGGCAGCCCGTTTGAAAGAACTGGCCAGCGTGTTGGGTGTGTTGCAGCTCGAGGCCGATGACTTCCTGCAGGCCGGTGCCGAAGGGCGCGTGGATGCAGCCGAAGTCGAGGCGCTGATTGCAGCGCGCCTGGCGGCACGTGCCGGCAAGGACTGGGCCGAATCCGACCGCATCCGCGACCAGCTCACCGCCATGGGCGTGGTGCTGGAAGACGGCAAGGGCGGCACGACCTGGCGACTGGCTGACTGATTGCCTGATCCGCTGTAAAACAAAACCCGCCTTGTGCGGGTTTTTGTTTTTCGGGGTTGGCTATTCGTTTTTTGGCGACAGGACTGACGCCTTCGCGGGCAAGCCCGCTCCCACAGTTGATCTTTGGTGTGTTTGAGTTTTGTGTACGACGCAAATCCAATGTGGGAGCGGGCTTGCTCGCGAAGAGGCCCATTCGGCCAACTTGTCATTCAGCCTGGCGCAACCGCTTGTACAGGGTATTGCGACTAACCCCCAACCGCCGGGCCAGATACGAAATATTCCCCCCGACGGCCTGCAACTGCCGGTTCAAGTCCTCGACATCGTTGAGGTCAACGGCCAATGGTTCCGGCGTCTCCACCGGCTCCATCTCCAGATCGACAAAAAAATCATCCGGCAAATGCTCTGGTCGCACCGGTTGTTCCTCGGCCATGGCCAGAGCCACCTGAATCACGCTGCTGACCTGGCGCAAGTTGCCCGGCCACGGGTGGCGGCCGAACAACGCCATCACTTCCTGGCTCAAGCCGGCCCATTGCGATGGTTCGCGGTGCTGCTCCCACAGGCGTTTGAACAGTGCATCTTTATCGCTGCGTTCGCGCAGGGGCGGCAACTCCAGGGTCAGGCCGCCGATGCGGTAATACAGGTCTTCACGAAAACGCCCCAGTTGTACTTGTTCCCGTAGTGAGCGATTGGTCGCTGAAATGATGCGCAGGTCCACAGGGAACAACTCGCTGCTGCCCACAGGCTGAACGCAACGTTCCTGCAACACCCGCAACAGGCGCGCCTGGGTCGGCAGCGGCATATCACCGATTTCATCGAGAAACAGCGTGCCTTTGTCAGCCTTGCGGATCAGCCCGATGCTGCCTTTCTGGTTGGCGCCGGTGAATGCGCCTTTCTCATAACCGAATAACTCGGACTCCACCAGTTCGGCGGGAATCGCTGCACAGTTGACGGCAATGAGCGCTTGTTTGCTGCGAGAACTGGCCTGATGCAGGGCTTTGACGAACACTTCCTTGCCGACCCCGGTTTCACCGTGGATCAGCAGTGGAATGTCTTTTTCCAGCAATCGCTCGGCCTGGCGCACGGCTTTTTCCACGCGACTGTCGCCGAAATGCAGGGAGCTGAGGCTGATGGATGCCGGTGCCGTCACGGCGTGCTCGGCGCTCTTGGATTCAGCACTCTTTGTTTCAGTACTCTTTATTTCAGAAAGCAGCCGCGCCTGAATCGGCGCCTGTTTCGGCCGTTTCAACAGGCACTGGAAGCGGTTGCGCCCAGAGGTTTGCAGGGCGAAGGGCAGGCCTTCGGGCTGATTGAGCAACTCCAGCAGCGAGACCTTGAACAGGTTCTCGACATTGACCCGCGACAGGCTGATGCCCAGCAGGTTGTCGGCCCGCCGATTGGCCGACAGCACCTGGCCGGTCTCATCGAATATCAGCAAGCCGGCCCATTGGCTGTCGAGGTTGTTCAGTCCGGTATTGAACGTCAGCTGGAAATGCTGGCCATGGAACAGGTTGAGGATCAGCCGGTTTTCCACGGTCTGGCTCATCATCTTGACCATGCCCAGGGTGTGGGATGGCGGGAGGTAACTGTCACTGGAAACGTCCAGCACCGCGATTACCTTGCGCTCGGCATCGAAAATCGGTGCGGCGGAACCGGTCATGAAGCGGTTGGCCTTGAGGAAATGTTCGTCGTGCTCGATGTGCACCGCTTGCTCACAGGCCAGGGCGGTGCCGATGGCGTTGGTGCCGGTGCAACGTTCCATCCAGCTGGCGCCGGCACTGAACCCCCGGGCCAGTTTGGGTTCGATAAAGCGCTGGGTGCCCCATGACGTGAGCACCTGGCCCTGATGGTCGGCGAGCATGATCAGGCAATTGGAATTGCTCAGGATGTTCTCGTAGTAGGGCAGCACTTCCTGATGGGTGGTTTGCACCAGCGAATGCTGGCTCTCCAGCAATTGCGCGATGCCCGCGGCCGGCAATTGATCGAATGCCGGCGCGCTCTGATGACTGAGGCCGAACGCGCGGCAACGGGACCAGGAGTCCTGGATGATGGCGTCGTGGGACAGCGGCGATACGGGGGCGGCCATGGCAGTCGATCTCTGAACAAGACTTTATTGTTGTTATGGGTAGTTCTGCAGCACGACGAACTTCATGTGGGAGCGGGCTTGCTCGCGAAGGCGGCGACACATTCAACATCAATGTGACTGTCAGAGCGCTTTCGCGAGCAAGCCCGCTCCCACAGGTTTTGCATCTATTTCAGGTACCGGGAAAGGCAAAAAGCATCCGTAGAGTGTTGTTCACTATTGTTCACTGTCAATGGGTGAACTGTTCAGTTGTTCATTTCCGGTTGTTCATTTGTGTTCAGCAACGAACGTGACTTCGTAGTCATTCTCAGGAATTTCAAATTGAATCAATCGTTTGCAATTTCTGGCACAAATGTCGCTTTACAGCTCCGGTCGCTTGACTCCAAAAATAAAAAAGGCCGAGCCATGTCACTCACCCTGGAACACGTCAGCCGCACCGTCGAGGGCCAGACCTGGATCGACGATGCCAACCTGAGTTTTGAACCCGGCTCCTTCAACGTTTTGCTGGGTCGCACCTTGTCCGGCAAAACCAGCCTGATGCGCCTGATGGCCGGTCTGGACAAGCCTGACAATGGCCGCATCCTGATGAATGGCGTCGATGTCACCCAGCGCCCGGTGCGCCTGCGCAACGTGTCGATGGTTTATCAGCAGTTCATCAATTACCCGACCATGACGGTGTTCGACAACATCGCCTCGCCGCTGCGTCAGTCCGGTGTATCCAGCGAGCTGATCCAGAGCAAGGTGCTGGAAACCGCGAAGATGCTGCGCATCGAAAAGTTTCTCAAGCGCTATCCGCTGGAGCTTTCCGGCGGTCAGCAACAACGCACGGCCATGGCTCGGGCGCTGGTCAAGGATGCCGAGCTGATCCTGTTCGACGAGCCGTTGGTCAACCTCGACTACAAGTTGCGCGAAGAGCTGCGCCAGGAAATGCGCGAGCTGTTCAAGGCGCGCCACACCATCGCGATCTACGCCACCACCGAACCCAACGAGGCCCTGGCCCTGGGCGGCACCACGACCATTCTTCACGAAGGCCGGGTGATCCAGAGCGGCCAGTCGTCCTCGGTCTATCACCAGCCACAAACCGTGCTGGCGGCCGAGCTGTTCTCCGAGCCGCCGATCAACCTGATGCCGGGGCGCATTGCCGGCAACGAAGTGAGTTTCGCCAACTTCGTGCACTTCCCGCTGAACATCGATTTGCGCCCGGTGGGTGAGGGCGAGTTCCGTTTCGGCGTGCGCCCCAGCCATATCTCGCTGGTGCCGAGCAACGATGATGATCTCGAACTGGCGGTGACCGTCGAAGTCGCGGAAATCAGCGGCTCGGAAACCTTTCTTCACGTACGCAACGAGCATTTCCTGCTGGTGCTGCACTTGCCGGGTGTTCACGAATACGACGTCGACGCGCCGATCCGTATCTATATCCCGACCCATAAACTGTTTGTGTTCGATACGCAGGGGCGGCTGGTCCAGGCGCCGGGCCGGCGTATCGCGAGGGTTGCCTGATGGCCGAAATCCGTTTGCAGAATCTCGCCCACAGCTACACCAGGACTCCGGCCGGCCCCGAGGACTACGCGATCCGCGAGATGGACCACATCTGGGAACAGGGCGGTGCCTACGCCTTGCTCGGGCCATCGGGCTGCGGCAAGTCGACCTTGCTCAACATCATTTCCGGGTTGCTCAGCCCATCCCAGGGCCATGTACTGTTTGACGGCAAAGCGGTCAACGACCTGACTCCGGAGAAGCGCAACATCGCCCAGGTTTTCCAGTTTCCGGTGGTCTACGACACCATGACGGTGTTCGACAACCTGGCCTTCCCGCTGCGCAATCAAGGCCTGACCGAGGCGAAGGTGCATAGCAAGGTGCAGGAAATCGCCGAAGTCCTCGATCTTCAGCCGCTGCTGTACAAGAAGGCGCGAAACCTCACCGCCGACGAAAAACAGAAAGTTTCCATGGGCCGTGGGCTGGTGCGCGATGACGTGTCGGCGATCCTGTTCGATGAGCCGCTGACGGTGATCGATCCGCACCTGAAGTGGAAGCTGCGGCGCAAGCTCAAGCAGATCCACGAGCAGTTCAACATCACCATGGTCTACGTCACCCACGATCAACTGGAGGCTTCGACCTTCGCCGACAAAATTGCGGTGATGTACGGCGGGCAGATCGTGCAATTCGGCACGCCCAGGGAGTTGTTCGAGCGCCCCAGCCACACCTTTGTCGGCTACTTCATTGGCAGCCCGGGGATGAACCTGATCGACGTGCAGCCGCAACCGGGTGGCGTTGGTTTCGCCTCGACCCACCTGCCGCTGTCCGAAGCGATGCAGCAGCGTATTGCCGAATCCGGGTGGAAAACCCTCAAGGTCGGCATTCGCCCGGAGTTCGTCCATGTGTGGGACGAAGCCTTTGATGACGCACTGCGGGCACAAGTCGTACACGTCGAAGACCTGGGTACCTACAAGATCGTGACCCTCAATCTCGATGGCGCCACCCTGAAAGTGCGCCTGGCCGAAGACAAAGTCGTGCCACAAGGCACGGCCTACATCAGTTTTCCGGCGCAGTGGCTGATGGTTTACGCCGATGAATTCCTGCTGGAAGCGCAAGCCGTCAACGAAGCCATGGCCAACAAAGGGGCGCAGCCATGAACAAGGTGCAGAACAACAAGGCCTGGTGGCTGGTGCTGCCGGTGTTCCTGCTGGTGGCGTTCAGTGCGGTGATCCCGATGATGACCGTGGTCAACTATTCGGTGCAGGACATCTTCGACCAGTCCAGCCGCTACTTCGTCGGTGCCGACTGGTACAAGCAGGTGCTGCTCGACCCGCGCCTGCATGACTCGTTGTTGCGCCAGTTCATCTACTCGGCCTGTGTGTTGCTGATCGAAATTCCCTTGGGCATCGCCATCGCCCTGACCATGCCGACCAAGGGCCGCTGGTCTTCGGTGGTGCTGATCGTGCTGGCGATTCCTTTGCTGATTCCGTGGAACGTGGTCGGCACCATCTGGCAGATCTTCGGCCGCGCCGATATCGGTCTGCTCGGTTCGAGCCTCAATGCCATGGGCATCAGCTACAACTATGCGGCGAACACCATGGATGCCTGGGTCACCGTGCTGGTGATGGACGTCTGGCACTGGACGTCGCTGGTGGCGCTGTTGTGCTTCTCCGGATTGCGGGCGATTCCTGATGTGTATTACCAGGCGGCGCGGATCGACCGTGCTTCGGCCTGGGCGGTGTTCCGGCATATTCAGTTGCCCAAGCTCAAGAGTGTGCTGCTGATCGCGGTGATGCTGCGCTTCATGGACAGTTTCATGATCTACACCGAGCCCTTCGTGCTCACGGGCGGCGGTCCGGGCAATGCCACGACGTTCCTCAGTCAGACCCTGACCCAGATGGCCGTAGGGCAATTCGACCTGGGGCCGGCAGCGGCATTTTCGCTGGTGTACTTCCTGATCATCCTGTTGGTGTCCTGGCTGTTCTACACCGCCATGACTCACTCCGACGCCAACCGCTGAGGCCCGCCATGAGCAAGAGAAAGCTTGTTCCACTGCTGCTCTACATCCTGTTCCTGCTGGTACCGATCTACTGGCTGCTGAACATGTCCTTCAAGAGCAACAGCGAAATCCTCGGCGGCCTGACGCTGTTTCCCCAGGATTTCACCTTCCACAACTACAAGGTGATCTTCACCGACCCGAGCTGGTACACCGGTTACCTCAACTCGCTGTACTACGTGAGCCTGAACACGGTGATTTCCCTGAGCGTGGCGCTGCCGGCGGCCTATGCGTTTTCGCGTTATCGCTTCCTCGGCGACAAGCACCTGTTCTTCTGGCTGCTGACCAACCGCATGGCGCCGCCAGCGGTGTTCCTGTTGCCTTTTTTCCAGCTGTATTCGTCGATCGGGTTGTTCGACACCCACATCGCCGTGGCCCTGGCTCACTGCCTGTTCAACGTGCCGTTGGCGGTGTGGATTCTCGAAGGCTTCATGTCCGGCGTACCCAAGGAAATCGACGAAACCGCCTACATTGATGGCTACAGTTTTCCCAAGTTCTTCGTGAAGATCTTCATCCCGCTGATCGGCTCCGGTATCGGCGTGACGGCGTTCTTCTGCTTCATGTTTTCCTGGGTCGAACTGCTGCTGGCGCGAACCCTCACTTCGGTGAACGCCAAACCGATCGCGGCGGTGATGACCCGCACCGTCTCGGCATCCGGTATCGACTGGGGGGTACTGGCGGCGGCCGGGGTGTTGACCATCCTGCCGGGCATGCTGGTGATCTGGTTTGTTCGCAACCACGTGGCCAAGGGCTTTGCCCTGGGCCGGGTATGAGGAGCTGATGATGGAATGGATGAGTTGGACGGTCCCCACGGCGGCGTTCTTCGGCGTCATTGCCTTGATTCTGGTGGGCATGACCACCTGGGAATTGCGTTCGCCGAGCGTGCTTCGGCGAGGTGTTCTACCGATTGCCACCACCCGTGGCGATCGGTTGTTTATCGGTCTTCTCGGCAGCGCCTACCTGCATTTGCTGGTAATCGGCGTCACCGACTGGAGCATCTGGGTGGCCTTCGCGTTGTCCCTGGTGTGGCTGTTGGCTGTGATGCGTTGGGGCTAGTCGAATCGCTCGGCAATGTTGCTCCGAAACCCTAAAAGGAGGTCTCTATGTTCGACAAAAACAATAAGCTGCGACATAGCATTTCATTGGCAGCCATGCTGGCACTCAGCGGTTTGAGCGCGTCTGCCTGGGCCGATGCCTATGAAGACGCTGCGAAGAAATGGATTGGCAGCGAGTTCAAGCCGTCCACCCTGACGGCCGATCAGCAGTTGGCGGAACTGAAGTGGTTCATCAAGGCCGCCGAGCCGTTTCGCGGGATGGACATCAAAGTCGTCTCGGAAACCATCGCCACCCACGAGTACGAGTCCAAGGTACTGGCCAAGGCCTTTACCGAGATCACCGGAATCAAAGTCACCCACGACCTGCTGCAAGAAGGCGATGTGGTGGAAAAACTGCAGACGGTGATGCAATCGGACAAGAGCATCTATGACGGCTGGGTGAACGATTCGGACCTGATCGGTACGCACTTTCGCTACGGCAAGACTGAATCGATCACCGACCTGATGGCTAACGAAGGCAAGGACTTCACCTCGCCGACCCTGGACATCAAGGACTTCATCGGCATCTCGTTCACCACTGCACCGGACGGCAAGATCTATCAATTGCCCGACCAGCAGTTCGCCAACCTGTACTGGTTCCGCGCCGACTGGTTCGAACGCGCGGACCTGAAAGCCAAGTTCAAGGAAAAGTACGGCTACGAGCTGGGCGTGCCGGTGAACTGGTCGGCCTATGAAGACATCGCCAAATTCTTCAGCGAAGACGTCAAGGAAATTGACGGCAAGCGCGTCTACGGGCACATGGACTACGGCAAGAAAGACCCGTCCCTGGGCTGGCGCTTCACCGATGCCTGGTTCTCCATGGCCGGTGGCGGCGACAAGGGCATCCCCAATGGCTTGCCGGTGGACGAGTGGGGCATTCGTGTCGAGGATTGCCATCCGGTGGGCTCCAGCGTGACGCGTGGCGGCGACACCAACGGCCCGGCGGCGGTGTTTGCCACCACCAAATACGTCGACTGGCTGAAGAAGTACGCGCCACCGGAAGCGGCAGGCATGACCTTCTCCGAATCTGGCCCGGTGCCGTCCCAGGGCAGCATCGCCCAGCAGATCTTCTGGTACACCGCGTTCACCGCCGACATGACCAAACCAGGTCTGGCAGTGATGAATGCCGACGGCACGCCGAAATGGCGGATGGCGCCGTCGCCGCGAGGGCCGTACTGGGAGGAGGGGATGAAACTGGGGTATCAGGACGTGGGTTCCTGGACCTTCATGAAGTCCACGCCTGAAAAGCAAAAACTGGCGGCCTGGCTCTACGCGCAGTTCGTGACCTCGAAAACCGTATCGCTGAAGAAAACCATCGTCGGCCTGACTCCGATCCGCGAGTCGGACATCAACTCGCAAGCGATGACCGACCTGGCGCCGAAGCTCGGTGGCCTGGTGGAGTTCTACCGCAGCCCGGCCCGCGTGCAATGGACCCCGACCGGGACCAACGTGCCTGATTATCCTCGCCTCGCGCAGTTGTGGTGGAGCCACATTGCCGAAGCGGCAAGCGGCGACAAAACCCCGCAACAGGCACTCGACGGTCTGGCCAAGGATCAGGACGCGATCATGTCCCGTCTGGAGCGTTCGAAGGCACAAGCCACCTGCGCACCGAAAATGAACCCTGAGCGTGACGCGCAATACTGGTTCGACCAACCGGGCGCACCGAAACCGAAACTGGAAAACGAGAAGCCGAAAGGCGAAACCGTGAGCTACAACGAACTGCTGAAATCGTGGGCGGATGCGCGTAAGTAAAGGCTGACCTGTAAAACGCGAACGGCACCGAGAGGTGCCGTTTTCTTTTGTGCCTGTCCGGACGCCTTCGCGAGCAAGCCCGCTCCCACAGGTAATCGCAGGTGTTCACAAATGGTGTATTCACAGGAAATCCCTGTGGGAGCGGGCTTGCTCGCGAAGAGGCCGTCTCAGTCAGCAAATTTCATCAGCCGAACGAACATCTACGTGTTGAGTCATTTGGCGAAAATCAGAAGCCTCAAATTTGACTAGCTTCGAAATCATCAAGCCTGTCATCAGGCAACGGGGCATCAAAGTCTTCGGGGATCACCAGTTTGGCTTTCATTGTTCCTGTTCATTGGTTATGTGACTGTTCTGCCTCTATCGCGTGATTCAAAAACAAAAACGGCACCCGAAGGTGCCGTTTCTGTTTACTACCGAATGGCGCTTAAGCGATCAACCCGCCAGGCCCGACTGTTGAACCAGGTTCAGCAGCGGTTGTGGATACAGGCCGAGGAAGAAAGCCAGTACCGCAATGGCCAGCAGCATCACGCCGCCTGCACGTTGTTCCCAGTGCAGTTGAGCATCGACGCGACGCAAGTTTGGCTCGATCAGGTACAGGGTGACCATCACACGCAGGTAGTAGAACACGCCGATGGCGCTGCCCAGTACCAGGGAAGCGACCAGCCACCACTGATGCGACTCGACACCGGTGGCGATGATGTAGAACTTGCCGATGAAGCCCGCGGTCAGCGGGATACCGGCCAGCGACAGCATCATCACGGTCAGCACAGCGGTCAGGTACGGACGGCGCCAGAACAGGCCGCGGTATTCGTACAGGGCGTCTGCGTCACGACCTTTGTACGGCGAGGACATCAGGGTGATCACGCCGAAGGCGCCGAGGCTGGTGATCACGTAGGTGACCAGGTACACGCCGATGGCTTCCACGGCCAGACCCTTGCTCGCCACCAGGGCGATCAGCAGGTAGCCGAAGTGGGCGATGGACGAGTAACCCAGCAGACGCTTGAGGTTGCTCTGGGTCAGGGCCAGCAGGTTACCGAACAGGATCGACGCGATGGCGATGATGGTCAGTACGTTGCTCAGTACGCCGCTGCTCGCCGCTGGCGAGATCTGGAACAGGCGCACCATCACCGCGAACACGGCAACCTTGGAAGCGGTGGCCAGGAACGCTGCCACCGGCGCCGGAGCACCTTCGTAAACGTCTGGAGTCCAGAGATGGAACGGTACCAGCGACAGCTTGAATGCCAGGCCGATCAGCATCATGCCCAGGCCCAGTTGCGCCAGCGAGCTTGGCAGGCCGGTGGCCGCCAGAGCCTGGCCGATGCCGTTGAAGCTCAGGGAACCGGCGTCAGCGTAGAGCAGGGCCATACCGAACAACAGGAACGCGGAGCCGGCGGCCGACAGCACCATGTACTTGATACCGGCTTCCAGCGAACGCTTGTTGAAGAAGGCATAAGCCACCAGACCGTAGACCGGCACCGACAGCAGTTCCAGACCGACGAACAATCCGGCCAGGTGTTGCGCGCTGACCAGAACCAGGCCACCGGCAGCGGCCATCAGGATCAGCAGGTACAGTTCTTCACGGTTGCCCGGGTAACCCGTGCCGCCGTCGCCGAGGTAGGCGTGGGCGAGGGTGACACAAGCGAGGGTGGCGACCAGGATCAGCGCCATATACAAGCAAGCGAAGCTATCGATTTGCAGCAGCGGGGTCACAGCCAATGGCGCGACCTTCAAGGCTGGCAGGATCGACAGCAAAGCCAGGTTCAGACCCGCCACCGACAGCAGGAAGGTCTGGGAGTGGTTGCGGCGCCAGGCGATCGCCAGCATCACCACGATGATCGTGGCGCTGGTGATCAACAACGGCGCAAGCGCGATAAAGTGTTGAGTCGTGAATTCCATAGCGCTCTTACCGGGCCGAAGCGAGTTGAGTGAAGGCGGTGCCGAGCCATTGCTGCACGCCATGCATCGTAGCGGCAGAGGTATCGAGGAACGGTTGCGGGTAGACGCCGATGTAAATCAGCAGCGCTGCCAGACCGACCACCATGATCAGTTCGCGACCATCCATGCCATGCATCACCGCGTCCGACCTGGACGGGCCGAAGTAGGCACGGTGGATCATGATCAGCGAGTAGACCGAACCGAACACCAGGCCGGACGTCGCGATGATGGTGACCCATGGGGCGATCGGGAAGGTGCCGATCAGAATCAGGAATTCACCGACGAAGTTACCGGTAGCCGGCAAGCCCAGGGACGCGGCTGCGAAGAACAGGCTGAGGGCCGGCAGGTAAGCGATCTTCGACCACAGGCCACCCATTTCACGCATGTCGCGGGTGTGAGTGCGTTCGTACAGCTGGCCGCTCAGGATAAAGAGTGCCGCCGCCGACAGACCGTGCGCCAGCATCTGCATCACCGCGCCCTGCAGCGCCAGTTGGCTGCCGGAGTAGATGCCGATCAGTACGAAGCCCATGTGGGAAACGGACGAGAAGGCAATCAGACGCTTGATGTCGGTTTGCGCGAACGCCAGGAATGCACCGTAGAAAATCCCGATCAGACCCAGGGTCATGGCGAACGGCGCGAACTCGGCCGACGCATTCGGGAACAGCGGCAGGGCGAAACGCAGCAAGCCGTAGGCTGCGGTCTTCAGCAAGATACCGGCGAGGTCGACGGAACCTGCGGTCGGCGCCTGGGCGTGAGCGTCAGGCAGCCAGGAGTGGAACGGTACGACCGGCAGCTTGACCGCGAAGGCGATGAAGAAGCCGAGCATCAGGATGTACTCGGTGGTCGTCGACATCTTGGTCTTCAACAGGTCGGCGTAGTTGAAGGTAATCACGCCGGTGTCGTTGAAGTTGACCAGTACCAGGCCCAGGATCGCCACCAGCATGATCAGGCCGGAAGCCTGAGTGAAGATGAAGAACTTGGTCGCCGCGTAGATCCGGGTTTTCTTGCCGTCCGAAGAACTGTGACCCCAGAGCGCGATGAGGAAGTACATCGGCACCAGCATCATTTCCCAGAAGAAGAAGAACATGAACAGGTCGAGGGCCAGGAACACGCCGACGACACCGCCCAGGATCCACATCAGGTTCAGGTGGAAGAAGCCAACGTGACGCTGGATCTCTTTCCACGAGCAGAGTACCGAGAGGACACCCAGCAGACCGGTCAGCATGATCATCAACAGCGACAGGCCGTCGAGGGCCAGGTGCACATTGATGCCGAAGCGCTGGATCCAGACGTGCTTGAACTCAAGCGCCCAGGTCGGATCGGCACCCGGTGCCGGCGCAAATGAATAGTCACCGTTGGCCCACAGCCAGAGGCCGAGGGACAGCAGCAGGGACATGGTGATCAGCGCAATCCAGCGGGGGAGGGTGGCGCCGAAGCGCTCACCCATCCAGCACAGCAGGCCGCCGATGAAGGGGATCAGGATTAGCCAAGGCAGAATCATGACGGGCTCAATTCCTTTCGCAAGTTCGCAAGGTTCATATCAGACCGCTACCAGCACGACGGCGCCGATTACCAGCACGGCACCAGCAGCCATCGAGGCGGCGTACCAACGCAGTTGACCAGTCTCGGTACGGCTCAGGGCGGTGTGACCGCCTTTGGCCATACGCGGGATCAGACCGATGGTCTGGTCCAGCGGGTCTTTGCGCAGGATGTGGCTGATCGCCAGGTATGGCTTGACGAACAGTTTGTCGTAGATCCAGTCGAAGCCCCAGGCAGCGAACCACCAGGCCGAGAGGATACGGCCGATGCCGCTGTTGGCGATGGCGGTGACGAAGCGACGCTTGCCGAGGAACAGCAGCGCGGACAGCAGGATACCGGCCAGAGCGATGGCGCCCGAGGCGATTTCCAGACTGTGCTTGGCTTCGCCGCCGGCATGACCGACGCTTTCCGGCAGCACGCCGTGCAGCGGTGGAACGATCATCGCGCCGATGGCGGTGGACAATACGATCAGCACCGACAGTGGCAGCCAGTGGGCGATGCCGTGACCGGCGTGGGCTTCGGTCTTCGCTTCACCATGGAACGCGATGAAGATCAGGCGGAAGGTGTACAGCGAGGTCATGAACGCGCCGACCAGACCCGCATAGAGCAGACCGTGGTTGCCGCTGGCGAACGCTTCCCAGAGGATTTCGTCCTTGGAGTAGAAGCCTGCGGTCACCAGAGGCAGGGCCGCCAGGGCCGCGCCGCCGACGATGAAACTGGCGTAGGCCAGTGGCAGTTTCTTCCACAGACCGCCCATCTTGAAGATGTTCTGCTCGTGGTGGCAGGCAACGATTACCGAACCGGAAGCAAGGAACAGCAGCGCCTTGAAGAAGGCGTGGGTCATCAGGTGGAAGATCGCGCCGTCCCAGGCACCAACGCCCAGGGCCAGGAACATGTAGCCGATCTGGCTCATGGTCGAGTAGGCGAGGATACGCTTGATGTCGGTCTGAACCAGGGCTGCAAAACCTGCCAATACCAGGGTCACGCCACCGACGATTCCTACTAGATGCAGGATTTCCGGCGCCAGGGTGAACAGGCCGTGGGTACGGGCGATCAGGTAGACACCGGCGGTCACCATGGTCGCGGCGTGGATCAGTGCCGAAACCGGAGTAGGACCGGCCATCGCGTCCGCCAGCCAGGTTTGCAGTGGCAGTTGCGCGGATTTACCGACAGCGCCGCCCAGCAACATCAGGGTGGCCATGACCATCCAGAAGTCGCCGGACTGGAATTTCTGCGGAGCCAGCACCAGCAGTTCCTGAACGTTCAGCGTGCCCAGTTGGGCGAACAGAATGAACAGGCCGATGGCCATGAACACGTCACCGATACGGGTCACGATGAAGGCTTTGAGTGCGGCGTTACCGTTGTTGCGATTGCTGTAGTAGAAACCGATCAACAGGTACGAGCACAGGCCCACACCTTCCCAGCCGAAGTACAGGAACAACAGGTTATCGCCCAGCACCAGGAACAGCATGCTGGCGATAAACAGGTTGGTGTAGGCGAAGAAGCGCGAGTAACCGGCTTCACCGCGCATGTACCAGGAGGCGAACAGGTGGATCAGGAAGCCGACGCCGACGACCACGCCAAGCATGGTTACCGACAGGCCGTCCAGGTACAGGGCGAAGTTCGGCGTGAAGCCTTCCACCGCCATCCATTGCCACAGCACCTGGGTGTAGTGGCCGCCTTCCGGCGGAGCCACGTTGAATTGCCAGATCACATAAGCCGCGACGATCGCCGACAGGCCAATGGAGCCGACGCCGATCAGCGCCGAGAGGTTTTCCGAGAGGCGTCCCCGGGAGAACGCCAGTAGCACAAAACCGATCAGAGGGAACAGGAAAGTCAGATAGAGAAGGTTCATCCGCGCATCTCACTGGCAGCGTCGATATCGAGCGTGTGGAAGCGGCGATACAGTTGCAGCAGGATCGCCAGGCCAATACTGGCCTCGGCAGCTGCCAGGCTGATCACCAGGATGAACATGATCTGTCCATCCGGCTGCGCCCAGCGGCTACCGGCAACGATGAACGCCAGGGCGGAGGCATTCATCATGACCTCCAGGCTCATCAGCACGAAGAGAATGTTGCGGCGGACCATCAGGCCGACCAGACCGAGGCAGAACAGGATGCCGGCAACCGCCAGACCATGCTCCATAGGGATAGCAGGCATCGTCATTGCTCCTTGGCTTCGTTGCGGCCCAAGTGGAACGCCGTGACGGCTGCGGCGAGCAGCAGCATCGAGGCGAGTTCGACCACCAGCAGGTAAGGACCGAACAGGCTGATGCCCACGGCCTTGGCGTCTACGGTGGTGTGGCCGACGGCCTGGCCGCTATGGTGGGAGAACAGCACATACAGCAGTTCCACCAGCAGCAGCGCGGCGAGGAGGACCGGGCCGCCCCAGATACCGGGCTTGAGCCAGGCGCGCTCTTGCTGAACCGAGGCGGGGCCCAGGTTCAACATCATCACCACGAACACGAACAGCACCATGATGGCGCCAGCGTAGGCGATCACTTCCAGTACACCGGCAAACGGCGCGCCGAGGGCGAAGAACGTCATCGCCACGGCAATCAGCGAAATGATCAGGTAGAGCAGGGCGTGCACGGGGTTGGTGTTGGTGATCACGCGAAGCGTGGACACCACAGCGATACCCGATGCGAAATAGAAAGCGAATTCCATCTTTCTTCCTTAAGGCAGCAAGCTCTTCACGTTGATCGGTTCGGCTTCATTCTGCGCGGAGCCTTTCGGCTTACCGGCAATCGCCATACCTGCAACACGATAGAAGTTGTAATCAGGGTTTTTGCCGGGGCCGGAGATCAGCAGATCTTCTTTCTCGTAAACCAGGTCCTGACGTTTGAACTCGGCCATTTCGAAATCCGGTGTCAGCTGGATCGCGGTGGTCGGGCAGGCTTCCTCGCAGAGGCCGCAGAAAATGCAGCGCGAGAAGTTGATGCGGAAGAAGTCCGGGTACCAGCGACCGTCTTCGGTTTCAGCTTTCTGCAGCGAGATGCAACCGACCGGGCAAGCCACGGCGCACAGGTTGCACGCTACGCAGCGCTCTTCACCGTCGGGGTCGCGGGTCAGGACGATACGCCCACGGTAGCGCGGCGGCAGGTAGACCGGCTCTTCCGGGTACTGCAGCGTGTCGCGCTTGCGGAAGGCGTGGCCGAAGATCATCACCAGGCTGCGAAGCTGGGTGAAGAAGCCATGCACGATGTCAAAAATGTACTTCATGATTCTCTATCCTCACTGAGCCGCGACGGCGGGCGTGTTGAGCAACACGATCGCAGCGGTCACCAGCATGTTGACGAGGGTCAGCGGCAGGCAGAACTTCCAGCTGAAATCCATCACTTGGTCATACCGTGGGCGCGGAATCGAGGCGCGCAGCAGGATGAAGAACATGATGAAGAACGCGGTTTTCAACGCGAACCAGATGAACGGGATCTGCGGCAGGATGCCGAACGGACCGTGCCAGCCACCGAAGAACAAGGTCACCAGCAGCGCTGAGATCAGCACGATACCGATGTACTCGCCGACGAAGAACATGCCCCATTTCATGCCGGCGTATTCAATGTGGTAACCGTCGGCCAGTTCCTGTTCCGCTTCCGGCTGGTCGAACGGGTGACGGTGAGTCACGGCCACGCCAGCGATGAAGAAGGTCAGGAAACCGAAGATCTGCGGAATGACGAACCACATGTTCTGCGCCTGGTATTCGACGATGTCGCGCATGTTGAACGAGCCAACCTGGATCACGATGCCCATCAGCGACAGGCCCATGAACACTTCGTACGACACGGTTTGCGCCGAGGCCCGCAAGCTGCCCAGCAGGGCGAACTTGTTGTTGCTCGACCAGCCGGCGAACAGCACCGCGTAGACCGACAGACCGGCCATGGCGAAGAAGAACAGGATGCCGATGTTGATGTCCGCGACACCCCAGGTCGGGGTGATCGGGATGATCGCAAAGGCAATCAGCAAGGCGCTCATGGCCACGACCGGCGCCAAAGTGAAGATCACTTTGTCGGCGAACGGCGGCGTCCAGTCTTCCTTGAAGAACATCTTGATCATGTCGGCGGCGATCTGGAACGCGCCGAACGGACCGACGCGGTTCGGACCGTAACGGTCTTGCCAGAGGGCGAGCAAACGACGCTCGACCCAGCTCAGCAGGGCGCCGCAGACCACCACGGCAAGCAGAATCACCACGGCCTTGAGGACCGCGATGATGATGTCGATCACTTCAGGAGTGAACAAGGTCATTGCGCTGCCTCCTGCAGACCGTCAACGGATTTGCCAAAGATCGCTGGCGGGATGCCGGCGATGCCCGCAGGCAAGGCCACCAGACCGGCGCCCAGTTCTTCGTTGATACGCAGCGGCAGACGCAGGGTCTGGCCGGCCACGTTCAGGCTCAGCATGGCGCCGTCGTTGACACCCAGGCGGTCGGCTTCGGACTTGGCCAGAGCGACATAAGCAGCCGGAATGCGTTCCTGAACCGGAGCGGCTTTCGAAGAGTTCTCTTCGCTGCCGAACAGGTGGAAGAACGGCACAACCTGCCAGGTGCCCTGGGCCGGGTTGAACGCACGCGGAACGCTGGCGAACCAGTTCAGCGAGTCACCGCTGGTTTCGATCAGGCGGGTGCCCGGGTCGCCAGCGCGGATGTGACCACCGACTTCATCCTGGAACTTGTTCCAGGCTTGCGGCGAGTTCCAGCCCGGAGACCAGGCGAATGGCACTTGCTGACGCGGTTCGGCAGAGCCCGAGTAACCTTCCATCGAGAAGGCGAACGCGGTGTCCTTGTCTTGCGGGGTACGCGGTTCGTGCACGTTGATGTCGGCGCGCATAGCGGTACGACCGGAGTAGCGCAGCGGTTCACGGGCCAGTTTCATGCCCTTGATGCGGAACGCGGCGGACGGTGCGGCGTCGACAATGCGGTTCAGAATCGGTGTGCTGGAAGCGACAGCGGCGGTGGCGTGGTCCAGTTGGGTCCAGTCGATCGGCTGGTTCAGCAGGGTTGCGCGCAGGGCATGCAGCCAGCGCCAGCCTTCGTGAACCAGGATGCTCGCGTCCATGTACTTCGGATCGAAGACCTGGAAGAAGCGCTGGGCGCGACCTTCCTGGCTGACCAGGGTACCGTCGCCTTCAGCGAAGCTGGCGGCTGGCAGAACCAGGTGTGCGCGATCGCTGGTGGCGGTCTTCTGGTGGTCCGCGACGATCAGCACTTTCGCGGCGGTCAGGGCGGCATCAACCTTGGCTTTGTCGGTACGGGTGTACAGATCGTTTTCCAGCACGACGATGGCGTCGGCCTTACCGTCGATCACGGCTTGCAGGGCTGCGTCGACCGATTCGCCACCGAGCATGGCCAGGCCGAGGCTGTTGGCCTCTGGCACGATCAGGCTGATGGAACCGTTCTTCTCGCGCAGCTTCAGGGCCTTGGCAATGTTCGCGGCGGCTTCGATCAGGGCTTTTGAACCCAGGGAAGTACCGGCGATGATCAGTGGACGCTTGGCCGCGAGCAGGGCGTCGGCAATGCGCTTGGCCAGCTCAAGGGCTTCAGCGTCCAGGCCTTCTACGGCTGGAGAGCTGGCATCGAGGGCGTGAGCCACGGCGAAACCGATGCGGGCCAGGTCATCCGGTGCTGCGTGAACGCATTCTTCAGCCACGTCGTCGAGCTTGGTTTCAGCCAGGCTGGCGATGAACAGCGGGTTCAGCGCGTGCTGGCCGATGTTCTTCACGGCGGCGTCGAGCCAAGGCTGGACGCGCATGGCATCGGCCATGTCCTCGGCCTTGCCCTTGACCGATTGGCGCAGGGCCAGGGCCATGCGTGCAGCGGTCTGGGTCAGGTCTTCACCGAGGACGAACACGGCATCGTGGTCTTCGATGTCGCGCATGTTCGGCACTGGCAGTGGGCTGTCTTTCAGCACTTGCAGGACCAGGCGGATACGCTCCAGTTCGGAGGCTTCGATACCCGAGTAGAAGTGCTCGGCACCGACCAGTTCGCGCAACGCGTAGTTGCTTTCGAGGCTGGCGCGAGGCGAGCCGATACCGACGATGTTGCGACCACGCAGCAGGTCGGCGGCTTTATCCAGCGCTTCGTCGAGGCTCAGCTTGGTGCCATTGGCCAGCAGTGGCTGACGCGGGCGGTCTTCGCGGTTGACGTAGCCATAGCCGAAACGGCCACGGTCGCACAGGAAGTACTGGTTCACCGAACCGTTGAAACGGTTTTCGATGCGACGCAGTTCGCCGTAACGCTCGCCCGGGGAAATGTTGCAACCACTGGAGCAGCCATGGCAGATGCTCGGCGAGAACTGCATGTCCCACTTGCGGTTGTAGCGCTCGGAGTGAGTCTTGTCGGTGAACACACCGGTCGGGCAGACCTCGGTGAGGTTGCCGGAGAACTCGCTTTCCAGCACGCCGTCTTCAACGCGACCGAAGTACACGTTGTCGTGGGCGCCGAACACACCAAGGTCGGTGCCGCCGGCGTAGTCCTTGTAGAAGCGTACGCAGCGGTAGCAAGCGATGCAGCGGTTCATTTCGTGGGAAATGAACGGGCCCAGTTGCTGGTTCTGGTGGGTACGCTTGGTGAAGCGGTAACGGCGCTCGTTGTGGCCGGTCATTACCGTCATGTCTTGCAGGTGGCAGTGACCGCCTTCTTCACAGACCGGGCAGTCGTGAGGGTGGTTGGTCATCAGCCATTCGACAACACTGGCGCGGAAGGCCTTGGACTCTTCATCTTCGATGGAGATCCAGGTGTTGTCGGTGGCAGGGGTCATGCAGGACATGACGATGCGACCACGGGTGTCGTTTTCGTCGGTGTACTGCTTGACCGCGCACTGGCGGCAAGCGCCAACGCTGCCAAGGGCAGGGTGCCAGCAGAAATAAGGGATATCGAGGCCTAGCGACAGACATGCCTGTAACAGGTTGTCTGCCCCATCGACTTCGAGCTCTTTGCCGTCTACGTGGATAGTGGCCATGGTTCAAAGTTCTTCGTTGGCCCGGTGTCAGCGGGCGTGGCTAATGGAATCTTGTTATCCGCGTGAATCAACACAGCCGCTTACGGCGTCATCACACGAAAAGCGAAGGGCACGGACCCTTCGCCTTTTTAAGCATTTACGCGCCGACTACGATCGGCCTTGCCAGAGGCGGGACGGTGGCGCTGACAGGCGCGATACCGGCTTCGAACTCATGGCGGAAGTATTTGATTGCGCTGCCCAACGGCTCCACGGCGCCCGGTGCGTGAGCACAGAACGTCTTGCCTGGGCCGAGGAAACCGACCAGACCCAGCAGGGTCTCGATGTCGCCTGGCTGGCCTTCACCGTTCTCGATAGCCATCAAGAGCTTGACGCTCCATGGCAAGCCATCGCGGCACGGGGTGCAGAAGCCGCAGGATTCGCGGGCGAAGAACTGCTCCATGTTGCGCAGCAGGGACACCATGTTGACGCTGTCGTCCACCGCCATGGCCAGGCCGGTACCCATACGGGTGCCCACTTTGGCGATGCCGCCGGCGTACATTTGTGCGTCCAGGTGTTCCGGCAACAGGAAGCCGGTACCGGCGCCGCCAGGCTGCCAGCACTTGAGCTTGTAACCGTCGCGCATGCCACCGGCGTAGTCTTCGAACAGCTCGCGACCGGTGACGCCGAACGGCAATTCCCACAGGCCCGGGTTCTTCACCTTGCCGGAGAAGCCCATGAGCTTGGTGCCCATGTCTTCGCTACCTTCGCGAGCCAACGATTTGTACCAGTCCACGCCGTCGGCAATGATCGCCGGCACGTTGCACAGGGTTTCAACGTTGTTCACGCAGGTCGGCTTGCCCCACACGCCAACGGCGGCAGGGAAGGGCGGCTTGGAGCGCGGGTTGGCGCGGCGGCCTTCGAGGGAGTTGATCAGTGCGGTTTCTTCACCGCAGATGTAACGCCCGGCACCGGTGTGGACGAACAGCTCGAAATCGAAACCGCTGCCCAGGATGTTCTTGCCCAAAAGGCCCGCTGCCTTGGCTTCTTCCACGGCACGGTTCAAGTGCTTGGCGGCGGTGGTGTACTCGCCACGCAGGAAGATGTAGCCACGGTAGGTTTTCAGTGCGCGGGCACTGATCAGCATGCCTTCGATCAGCAGATGGGGCAGTTGCTCCATCAGCATGCGGTCTTTCCAGGTGTTCGGCTCCATTTCATCCGCGTTGCACAGCAGGTAGCGGATGTTGATGGATTCGTCCTTTGGCATCAGGCCCCACTTCACGCCAGTGGGGAAGCCTGCACCGCCGCGACCCTTGAGGCCGGAGTCTTTCACGGTCTGGACGATGTCGTCCTGAGCCATGTCGGCGAAGGCCTTGCGCGCAGCGGCGTAACCGTTCTTCGCCTGGTACTCGTCGAGCCAGACGGCTTCGCCGTCGTCACGCAGACGCCAGGTGAGCGGGTGAGTCTCGGCCGAACGCTTGATGCGGTTGGCTGGACCGAAGGAAGTCAGGGTCATACGTAGCCCTCGAGCAATTTGGCAACGCCGGCAGGCTGCACATCACCGAAAGTGTCGTCGTCGATCATCAGCGCAGGCGCCTTGTCGCAGTTGCCGAGGCAGCAGACCGGCAGCAGGGTGAAACGACCGTCGGCGGTGGTCTGACCCAGGCCGATGCCCAGCTTGCTCTGGATTTCGCTGACCACGGACTCGTGGCCGCCGATGTAGCAGACCATGCTGTCGCAGACGCGAATGATGTGACGGCCCACTGGCTGACGGAAAATCTGGCTATAGAACGTCGCCACGCCTTCAACGTCGCTGGCCGGGATACCGAGGATCTCGCCGATGGCGTACAGGGCGCCGTCCGGCACCCAGCCACGTTCCTTCTGGACGATCTTCAGGGCTTCGATCGACGCCGCGCGCGGATCTTCGTAGTGATGCAACTCGTGCTCGATGGCCGAGCGCTCGGTTTCGCTCAGGGCGAAACGGTCTGTCTGGATAAGCGTGCTGTTCATGCTTAGCGGTCCACGTCGGCCATAACGAAATCGATACTACCCAGGTACGCAATCAAGTCCGCGACCATACTGCCTTTGATCACCGAAGGGATCTGCTGCAGGTGCGGGAAGCTTGGGGTACGAATCCGGGTGCGGTAGCTCATGGTGCCGCCATCGCTCGTCAGGTAATAACTGTTGATGCCCTTGGTCGCTTCGATCATCTGGAAGGATTCGTTGGCCGGCATGACCGGGCCCCACGAAACTTGCAGGAAGTGCGTGATCAAGGTTTCGATGTGCTGCAGGGTGCGCTCTTTCGGCGGCGGCGTGGTCAGCGGGTGATCCGCCTTGTACGGGCCTTCCGGCATGTTGCGCAGGCACTGGTCGATGATCTTGATGCTCTGGCGCATCTCCTCGACGCGCACGATGCAGCGGTCGTAGGCATCGCCATTGGCGGCCAGCGGCACTTCGAATTCGAAGTTCTCGTAGCCCGAGTACGGGCGCGCTTTACGCAGGTCGAAATCGCAACCGGTCGAACGCAGGCCGGCACCGGTGACACCCCATTCCAGGGCCTCTTTGGTGTTGTAGTCGGCGACGCCGATGGTCCGGCCACGCAGGATGCTGTTGTCCAGTGCAGCTTTCTGGTATTCGTCCAGGCGCTTGGGCATCCACTCGACGAAGTCCTTGACCAGTTTTTCCCAGCCGCGCGGCAGGTCGTGGGCGACGCCACCGATGCGGTACCAGGCCGGGTGCAGGCGGAAACCGGTAATCGCCTCGATCACCGTGTACGCGCGCTGGCGGTCGGTGAAGGTGAAGAACACCGGGGTCATGGCGCCGACGTCCTGGATGTAGGTACCCAGGAACAGCAGGTGGCTGGTGATCCGGAAGAACTCGGCCATCATGATGCGGATGACGTCGACCTTCTCGGGCACCTTGATGCCGGCCAGCTTCTCGACCGAGAGCACGTACGGCAGGTTGTTCATCACGCCGCCGAGGTAATCGATACGGTCGGTGTACGGGATGAAGCTGTGCCACGACTGACGCTCGGCCATCTTCTCGGCACCACGGTGGTGGTAGCCGACGTCCGGTACGCAGTCAACGATCTCTTCGCCGTCCAGTTGCAGGATGATGCGGAACGCACCGTGCGCGGACGGATGGTTCGGGCCGAGGTTGAGGAACATGTAGTCCTCGTTCGGGCCGGAACGCTTCATGCCCCAGTCTTCAGGCTTGAAACGCGCGGATTCTTCTTCGAGCTGTTGCTTGGCCAGGTTCAGGGTGAACGGATCGAACTCGGTGGCGCGGGCCGGGAAGTCCTTGCGCAGCGGGTGACCTTCCCAGGTCGGCGGCATCATGATGCGCGACAGGTGCGGGTGGCCTTTGAAGTCGATGCCGAACATGTCCCAGACTTCACGCTCGTACCAGTTGGCGTTCGGCCAGATACTGGTGACGGTCGGCAGGCTGAGGTCGCTCTCGGACAAGGCGACCTTGATCATTACGTCACTATTACGTTCGATCGACATCAAGTGATAGAACACGGAGAAGTCGACGCCGTTCGGCAGCCCTTGACGCTTGGTACGCAGACGCTCGTCCACGCCGTGCAGGTCATAGAGCATGACGTACGGCTTGGGCAGGTTACGCAGGAAGGTCAGGACTTCGACGAGTTTGGCACGGGCAACCCAAAGCACCGGCATGCCGGTGCGGGTAGGCTGGGCGGTGAACGCCTCCGGGCCAAAACGGTTGTTCAGTTCGACGACCACATCCTGGTCGTCTGCCTTGTAAGGCGGGATGTACAGAGCACTGCCTGTAGTCATGGTTATTTATCGCTTTCGGTCAACGTAAAGAATGAAGCCAGGTTCTCGTTCTATGGAAAGAAGCAGATCTGGATCAGACTTCGTCGGGGCTGCGCAGGTTGGTTACCTGAATACGCTGTTCGCGGCGCTTTTCCTTCTCGGAAGGCATCTCGGCGCGATACACGCCTTGATCGCCAACGACCCAGGAAAGTGGGCGACGCTCCTGGCCAATCGACTCCTGCAACAGCATCAAGCCTTGCAGGAAAGCTTCAGGGCGGGGCGGGCAGCCAGGCACGTAGACGTCCACGGGCAGGAACTTGTCCACCCCTTGAACGACGGAGTAGATGTCGTACATGCCACCGGAGTTGGCGCACGAACCCATGGAGATGACCCATTTAGGCTCGAGCATTTGCTCGTAGAGACGCTGAATGATCGGCGCCATCTTGATGAAGCAGGTACCGGCGATAACCATGAAATCCGCCTGGCGCGGCGATGCCCGGATAACCTCGGCGCCAAAGCGCGCGATGTCGTGGGGCGCCGTGAAGGCGGTGGTCATTTCCACGTAGCAGCACGAAAGACCGAAGTTATACGGCCACAGGGAGTTCTTGCGCCCCCAGTTGATCGTGCCGTTAAGCACGTCTTCGAGCTTGCCCATGAAAATGTTTTTGTGGACTTGATCTTCTAACGGATCGGAAACGGTTTCCCGCTGGCCAATCGGATACTGCTCGTTAGGAGCATCGGGGTCGATCCTGGTGAGATTGTATTGCATTGCCAAAGCCTCATTGTTTCAGCTTCGCTTGCCGCTTACGACGAGCTTCCGGAGCCCAGTCAAGGGCGCCCACTCGGAATAGGTAGACAAGGCCTGCCAACAGAATTGCTATGAAAACGAGAGCTTCGACGAATCCGGTCCAGCCGCTTTCGCGGACGGACACAGACCATGCAAAGAGAAAGAGGGCTTCGATATCGAAGATCACGAAGAGCATCGCGACCAGATAGAATTTGGCTGAGAGCCGCAAGCGGGCGCCACCTGTAGGTAGCATGCCGGACTCGAACGGTTCGTTTTTGCTGCGGCCCCAGGCTTTTGACCCGAGTAGGCTGGAGACACCGAGCATGAAGGCACAGAGGCCGACGACGCCTAGAAGGAAAATGGCAAAGCCCCAGTTGTGGGCCATGAGTCCTGTCGCTTCGGGCATGCTGGTAATCCTTAACAGAGAGCAAAGGTCTCTGAGCTTGAAAAGAAACAACGCAGTGACGATATGTCGCAGCAATCAATCCAGCTGATTTTATGGCTAAACACCCGGCAAGTAAAATTCCTGTAGCGAAATTATTTACAGGAATAAGGACATAACGCACCTCCAAAGCCCGGCAGCCCATGCGTTGCGGGCATTAGCCGGCTTTTCATCAATTATGTTTTGTAGGGAATGTAACGAACATAGTTGCTGCTAAATGATAATCAATATTGTTTGGCTTGGTTTTTAATCTGTTAATTCGGTAAGTGCGCAGGAAGTTGTCTTAAATGCGGGTTACTGCAAGTAGCGGGCGGGGTCGTTTTACCCTGTTTTTTGATCGGGAAACTGCTCTGGATCAAAGATTTTTGCCGCGTCGCGATCCTGGCTGCGCCGCAGAACCTGTAGGAGCTGGCTTGCCAGCGAAAGCGTCCGTTCATTCATCGCACGGCTTTCGGGCCTCTTCGCTGGCAAGCCAGCTCCTACACGGGCGGAGAAATCGCGCGCAAAAAAAACGCCCCGAACCAGTCGGGGCGTCAGATGTGCAGCGCTGCGGTTAGCTTTCTATCCGGTCCGCAGCGGCCGATGTCTCAGTTGAAGCAGATCAGTGGAACTGTTCTTCTTCAGTCGAACCGGTCAGCGCGGTAACCGAAGACGAGCCACCCTGGATCACGGTGGTCATGTCGTCGAAGTAGCCGGTGCCCACTTCCTGCTGGTGAGCCACGAAGGTGTAACCCTTGGCAGCGTCAGCGAATTCCTGCTCTTGCAGCTTCACGTAGGCAGTCATGTCGTTGCGGGCGTAGTCGTGCGCCAGGTTGAACATGCTGTGCCACATGTTGTGAATGCCGGCCAGGGTAATGAACTGGTGCTTGTAGCCCATGGCGGACAGTTCGCGCTGGAACTTGGCGATGGTCGCGTCGTCCAGGTTTTTCTTCCAGTTGAAGGAAGGCGAGCAGTTGTACGACAGCAGTTGGTCCGGGTATTCCTTCTTGATCGCTTCAGCGAAGCGACGAGCCTCGTCCAGGTCCGGCTTGGCGGTTTCGCACCAGATCAGGTCGGCGTACGGCGCGTAGGCCAGGCCGCGAGCGATGGCCTGGTCCAGACCGGCGCGCACTTTGTAGAAGCCTTCCTGGGTACGTTCGCCAGTCACGAATGGCTGGTCGTACGGGTCGCAGTCGGACGTCAGCAGGTCAGCGGCGTTAGCGTCGGTACGGGCCAGGATGATGGTCGGAGTACCGGCAACGTCAGCTGCCAGACGAGCAGCGGTCAGCTTCTGTACGGCTTCCTGGGTAGGAACCAGTACTTTGCCGCCCATGTGGCCGCATTTTTTCACGGAAGCCAGCTGGTCTTCGAAGTGAACGCCGGCGGCGCCTGCTTCGATCATGCTCTTCATCAGCTCGTAAGCGTTCAGTACGCCGCCGAAACCGGCTTCGGCGTCAGCCACGATTGGTGCGAAGTAGTCGATGTAGCCAGCGTCGCCCGGGTTCTTGCCGGCTTTCCACTGGATCTGGTCAGCACGACGGAACGAGTTGTTGATGCGCTTGACCACGGTTGGAACCGAGTCCACCGGGTACAGCGACTGGTCCGGGTACATCGATTCGGCGGAGTTGTTGTCCGCAGCCACTTGCCAGCCCGACAGGTAGATCGCCTGGATACCGGCTTTGACTTGTTGTACAGCCTGGCCGCCGGTCAGGGCGCCCATGCAGTTGACGAAATCTTTCTCAGGACGGAAGGCCGGCTTGGCACCCTGGGTAACCAGGTTCCACAGCTTCTCGGCGCCCATTTTTGCAAAAGTGTGCTCAGGTTGAACCGAGCCACGCAGGCGGACGACGTCAGCAGCGGAGTAAGTGCGTGTCACGCCTTTCCAGCGCGGGTTTTCAGCCCAGTCTTTTTCGAGGGCTGCAATTTGCTGTTCGCGTGTCAGTGCCATGGGAGATAAACCTCGTCGCGTCTTTATGAAAAGTAGTTCTGCGGTGGAAAATTCCTGCGCTCGCTGACCAGAGGCTTAAGCGGTCAAGTCGGATTCGGCGGGGAGGGCGACGGGATGAACGATGGGCTCGAGGGGAAGTGAGCAGGTAAAGGCGAACTGCGGGCGCATTCGGGCGTCGTGGGCCTTGGTACGAACATCAGTGTGCTGCCGGGTTACCTAATTACGCTTCCGTCCCTCGGGACAACTTCGTTCCAGTCGACAACCTCGTCAAACACACCTTGTGGGCGGTACAGACACGAAGCGGTTCGCGGGGGTAGGTTGCGAACATCGCCTCGAAGGCCCTTGCCAGGGCCCCTGATTAGCGGGAGCGAGGCCATCATGCCTTCGCTTTTTTGGCTCGTCAAACGTTTTGTAGTGCTTTTTTTCTGGCACTACATCTTTGGTCTAATACGACTCGCCGGTCAGTTTTCGGGGCCTTAGTCCAAAGTGTCGACTTTCACTCGCAAAGTCATGTCGTTGCGGCTCTGGGTCGAGTAGCTGCGGGTCAGGCCCTGTTTGTCGGCCTGGGTCTGGCCATTGACCCCGGCCAGCAGGATCCACTCACCGAGGCGGCCGGTGACGGTTGTGTCGGTGCTTTGCACGTTCACTACATCGGGACGTTCCTGGCTCATGCGGTCACGGTTGGTACTGATCGACAGGTGAACGATGTCGCCGGTGACGTTTGCCGTGACGTAGAAGCCCTGGGTGACATTGCGGTACTCAGTCTGGCTGCTGTAACCGCCATAGACGTCGCTCTGGCTGCTGGTGATCGGCACGCTCTGGCCAACCTGGATCAGCGCCGGTGCACCTTCGCTGGCCTGCACTTGCTGGATGCCGCCGTCACGACTGTCGGTGCTGTAGTTGATGATGCGGGTCTGGCTTGGCTTGGCGCCGTTCACCGAGTAACCCTGGTCACCCTGGAAGTTGTTGTCGCTGGTGTCGACGGTGATCAGCAAGCGCTTGGGAGCGGTGTCGAGTTGTGCGAGAAGGGCTTTAAGTTCGTCGATCTTGCGCTGATCGGCGTTGACAATCAGTTGATTGCCGTAGGTGCTGACCTGTCCCTCCTTGCCGATGAAGTCCTGGGCTACCGGCAGCAGGTCGGCGCTGGTGCGGTAGTTCAGGGGCACGATTTCGGTGGCTGCCATGACCGAAAAGCTGCAGGCCACCAGCAGGGTGCTGAGCAGGGTGCGTAGGGGCATATCCGTTATCTCCGCCAATGTGATTTGTGTAGGAGCGAGCTTGCTCGCGATGGTCGTCAACGATAATGCGTGAAGCCTGACATTCCCGCGGCGCTCTCAAGTCCATCGCGAGCAAGCTCGCTCCTACAGGTGTTGATATTGCCAATATATCGGCCTGAGATGGGGCAAGTTGAATCGTAGACAGCAAAACGCCCCGGCATCGTGTGATGTCAGGGCGTTTTGTAGTGCTTGCATGGTGCTTTTTGTGGCGAGGGAGCTTGCTCCCGTTGGGGCGCGAAGCGGCCCTAAAAGCTTGGGTCTGCTACGCAGTCTAGCGGGAGCAAGCTCCCTCGCCACAGGGTCTTAAGCAGAGTGTCGCACCATGTCCACATGCGGAATCCCGGCTTCCAGGAACTCCTCGCTGACCATGCTGAAGCCAAGGCGCTCATAGAACGCCGTGGCTTGTACCTGGGCGCTCAGCATCTGCTGCTTCAATCCGCGCTCCTCGGCTTCGCCGATCACCGCCTGCATCAGCGCATCGCCGACCTTCAGGCCGCGCCAGTCCTTGAGCACCGACACCCGGCCAATGTGGCCGTCAGGCAGCAGGCGGGCGGTGCCAATCGGAAAGTCGCCTTCGAACGCCAGAAAATGCACGGCGGTTGCATCGTCGGCATCCCATTCCAGCTCGGGTGGAACGCATTGCTCGGCGACAAACACCGTTTCACGAATGCGCCGGATCTCGGCGTTGTCCTTTTGCCAGTCTGCGACACGTACGTGAATCTTATTCATCGGCAAACCCCAGGCTTCCTTGCTTGACCAGTTCGCACAGCAGGCCGCGGCCGTCTTCATCGCTCAGCCAGTCGCCAAGGTTGTCGGCGTGCAGTGCGTCGGCGGCGCAGATCATTTTCAGCAGTTCGCGCAGTTTGCCCGGCAGGTAACGGCTCTGGCCGCTGGCGAACAGCAGCAGGTCGTCATCGACTTCCGACCAGGCCAGGCGCGCGCTTGGATTGCGGATCAACACGGCGCCTTGTTCCAGGGCGCCCAGGACGTCGTCTTCTTCGAGGTCTTCCGGGCCAACCACCAGTTCCGGGTAGCGTGGCTCGGTCATGAACTGGCCGAACCAGGTCAGCAGCAAGCGCTCGTCGCTCATGTGCTCGGCCAGAAGGACTTTCAAGCGGTCGAGTGCGTCGCGCTGGATCTGGTGAGGATCGGCAGTCGGCAAGGCGTCAGCGTCGGTGTAGCGCTCTTCGTCCGACAGGAACTGGCTGAGGAAGTCGGTGAAGTGAGTCAGTACTTCAGCGGCGCTCGGTGCGCGAAAGCCCACGGAGTAGGTCATGCAGTCATCGACGGCCACGCCGCAGTGGGCCAGACGCGGCGGCAGGTACAGCATGTCGCCCGGTTCCAGTACCCATTCATCGGTGGCTTCGAAGTCGGCGAGGATGCGCAGGTCGGCGTGCTGCAACAGCGGGCTTTCGGAGTTGCACATCTGGCCGATCTTCCAGTTGCGCTTGCCGTGGCCTTGCAGCAGGAACACGTCGTAGTTGTCGAAGTGCGGACCGACGCTGCCACCCGGTGCGGCGAAGCTGATCATCACATCGTCGATGCGCCAGCTCGGCAGGAAGCGGAAGTTTTCCAGCAGTTCGCTGACTTCCGGCACGAATTGATCCACGGCTTGCACCAGCAGGGTCCATTCGCGCTCCGGCAATTTGCTGAATTCGTCTTCGGCGAACGGGCCGCGACGCAATTCCCAGGGGCGCTCGCCGTGCTCGATGATCAGGCGCGATTCGACTTCTTCTTCCAGTGCCAGGCCGGCCAGTTCGTCGGCGTCGATCGGGCTTTCGAAATCAGGAATCGCCTGACGGATCAACAGTGGTTTTTTCTGCCAGTAGTCGCGCAGGAATTCCCGTGCCGTGATGCCGCCCAGAAGTTGAAGAGGAGTATCAGGATTCATGTGTAACCTATTGAAAAAATGCACTTTTCAGACGGGAATAAAAACGCCCGGCGCGGCCGGGCGTCTTAAAAGGGTCTAGCGATCGATCAGATGCGTCTGGCTTGCTCTACAGCGTTGCCGATGTAGTTCGCCGGGGTGAGCAATTTCAGCTCAGCCTTGGCGGCGGCCGGCATGTCCAGGCCGTCGATGAAAGTCTGCAGCGCTTCAGGGCTGATGCCTTTGCCGCGGGTCAGTTCTTTCAGTTTTTCGTACGGGTTTTCGATGTTGTAGCGGCGCATCACGGTCTGGATCGGCTCGGCCAATACTTCCCAGCACGCGTCCAGGTCAGCGGCAATCTTCTGCTCGTTGAGCTCCAGTTTGCTGATGCCCTTGAGGCTGGCTTCGTACGCGATCACGCTGTGGGCGAAGCCGACACCGAGGTTGCGCAGTACGGTGGAGTCGGTCAGGTCGCGCTGCCAGCGGGAGATCGGCAGCTTGCTCGCCAGGTGCTGGAACAGTGCGTTGGCGATGCCCAGGTTGCCTTCGGAGTTTTCGAAGTCGATCGGGTTGACTTTGTGCGGCATGGTCGACGAGCCGATTTCGCCAGCGATGGTGCGCTGTTTGAAATAACCCAGGGAAATGTAGCCCCAGATATCGCGGTCGAAGTCGATCAGGATGGTGTTGAAGCGGGCGATCGCGTCGAACAGCTCGGCGATGTAGTCGTGCGGTTCGATCTGCGTGGTGTACGGGTTGAAGCCCAGGCCCAGCTCGTCTTCGATGAAGGCGCGGGCGTTGGCTTCCCAGTCGATCTCAGGGTAGGCCGACAGGTGTGCGTTGTAGTTGCCGACAGCGCCGTTGATCTTGCCCAGCAGCGGAACGGCGGCGACTTGAGCGATCTGGCGCTCCAGACGGTAAACCACGTTCGCCAATTCTTTGCCCAGGGTGGTCGGCGAGGCCGGTTGACCGTGGGTGCGCGACAGCATCGGCACGTCGGCGAAACGGATGGCCAGTTCACGGATGGCATTGGCGGTCTGGCGCATCAGCGGCAACATCACGTCATCACGGCCTTCGCGCAGCATCAGGGCGTGGGACAGGTTGTTGATGTCCTCGCTGGTGCAGGCAAAGTGGATGAATTCGCTGACCTTGGCCAGTTCCGGCAGCTTGGCCGCTTGCTCTTTGAGCAGGTATTCGATGGCTTTGACGTCGTGGTTGGTGGTGCGCTCGATCTCTTTGACGCGCTCGGCGTGCTCCAGAGAGAAGTTTTCCGCCAGGGTGTTGAGCACAGCGTTGGCTTCGGCGGAGAACGCCGGCACTTCGCTGATGGCAGGGTGAGCAGCCAGGCGCTGGAGCCAGCGCACTTCAACCAGAACGCGGGCGCGGATCAGGCCGTACTCGCTGAAAATTGGGCGCAGGGCCTGGGTTTTGCCGGCGTAGCGGCCGTCAACAGGGGAAACCGCAGTGAGCGAAGAGAGCTGCATGGGGTGTTCTCGGACAGTCGGGCAACGAAATGGGGCGCGTATCATACATGAAAAAATCCGCCGGTCCGTCGCCAACTGACCGGCGTATTACGCGTATTGCTAAGTTCGGTTCTGTCGATGCGGGTTATTCGTTATGCATCAATGGGTAAAGCTCTTTCAGCAATTTGCGGCGGCTGATCACCAGCTGCCAGCGATGACCGCCCAATTGCCGCCACAGGCGTGCCGAACGGATACCGGCCAACAGCAGGGCACGAATTTTCGAGGCGTTGCTCGGTTGTTGCAGGTTACGCATGTCGCCGTGCACCTGGATGCGTTGGCGCAGTGTGCTCAGGGTGTCCTGATACAGCGCGCCGCAGGCGGCGATCACGTTTTCGTGAGCCGGGCCGAAGTGTTCGACCTGGGACTGAATCTGCGGCAGGCGTTTGCCGATCACGTCGAGCATGTCGTTGCGTTTGGCCAGCTGACGCTCAAGGCCGAGCATGGCCAGGGCATAGCGCAGCGGCTCGCGTTGCAAGGCGCTAGGGTCGCGTTCGAGGGCGCCGATCAGTGCGCGGTAGCCTTCGCGCAGGTTGATGTCGTCGCCGCCATAGACTTCCAAAGTGTCCTTGGGGTCGCGGATCAGCAGGCTGCCGAGCATGCAGGTCAGGCCGGCCTCGTTGGTCTGGCCGGTTTTGGCGATCCTGTCCACCAGCACCGCGGCAAGAAATACGCCGCCCAGTGCCGTCAGTTGCTCCTGAATGGGGTTCATAGGGCCTGGCCCTTGCTCGTCCACGGCTCGGCTACTTCAATCACGCCGCCGCCGAGGCAGATTTCACCGTCGTAGAACACCACGGACTGGCCCGGAGTGACCGCGCGTTGCGGGTCATCGAAGGTCGCGCGATAACCGGTGGCGGTTTTTTCCAGGGTGCACGGCTGGTCGCTCTGGCGATAACGAACCTTGGCGGTCAGCTTGCGCGGCTGGCTCAGGTCGATCGGGTTGACCCAGTAGATATCGGAAGCGAGCAGGGCGCGGGAGAACAGCCACGGGTGATCATTGCCTTGGCCAACGATCAGCTCGTTGTGTTCCAGGTCCTTGATCAGCACGTACCACGGCTCGTCGCTGGCGTCTTTCAGCCCGCCAATGCCAAGGCCCTGACGCTGGCCGATGGTGTGATACATCAGGCCGTGGTGGCGGCCGATGATTTCGCCTTCGGTGGTCTTGATCTCGCCCGGTTGTGCTGGCAGGTACTGCTTGAGGAAGTCGCTGAAGCGGCGCTCGCCGATAAAGCAGATTCCGGTGGAGTCCTTTTTCTTCGCGGTCGCCAGCTCGTATTTCTCGGCAATGGCACGCACTTGCGGCTTTTCCAGCTCGCCGACCGGGAACAGGGTCTTGGCGATCTGTTCGCCGCCGACGGCATGCAGGAAGTAGCTCTGGTCCTTGTTCGGGTCCAGGCCCTTGAGCAGTTCGGTGCGGCCATCGATGTCACGGCGACGCACGTAGTGACCGGTGGCGATCAGATCGGCGCCGAGCATCATGGCGTAGTCGAGGAACGCCTTGAACTTGATTTCGCGGTTGCACAGGATGTCCGGGTTCGGCGTGCGTCCGGCCTTGTATTCGGCCAGGAAATGCTCGAACACGTTGTCCCAGTACTCGGCGGCGAAGTTGGCGGTGTGCAGCTTGATGCCGATCTTGTCGCACACGGCCTGGGCATCCGCCAGGTCATCCATGGCGGTGCAGTACTCCGTTCCATCGTCTTCTTCCCAGTTCTTCATGAACAGGCCTTCCACCTCATAGCCCTGCTCGATCAGCAGGAGGGCGGAAACGGAAGAGTCCACGCCGCCGGACATGCCGACAATGACGCGCTTCTTTTGTGTGTCAGAAGGGGCTGGATCACGCATAGGGATTCAATGAGTGTCTTGAAAAAGGACGCGATTCTAACAGGCTGGAGCCTGCATGGCTAAAGAGAAGGACGGATCAATTCAAGGCCGAAGTGAATGCCTGCCAGATAGTCGTCGATGCAGCGGATGATCAGCTCGCTGCGCCAGTTGCCGCGCTGTTCGATTAATTCCTCGCGGGTCAACCACTTGGCGCCGACGATGCCCTCGTCCAGTTGATAGTCTGCGTGGTGTTTGAGCGGTTTGGCAATGAAGCAGACCCGCTGGTAGGTCACGCCGTTGCTCGGGGCGGTGTAGAGGTAAATACCCAGTACGCCGGTCGGTTCGACGTCCCAGCCGGTCTCCTCGAGGGTTTCGCGCACGGCGGCTTCGGTCAGAGTTTCATCCGGGTCCAGGTGGCCGGCTGGCTGGTTGAGCACCGTTCGTCCGTGCTTGAGTTCTTCGACCATCAGGAAGCGGCCGTTGTCTTCGACGATGGTGGCGACGGTGATGTGGGGTTTCCACTCCATGAGATGCCTTCAATTTTGAATGTTGAAACACGAACCTTGTAGGAGCTGGCTTGCCAGCGAAGGCGGTGGGTCAGTCAGTGAAATGTTGAATGATAAACCGCTTTCGCTGGCAAGCCAGCTCCTACAGGTTTTGAGGTTCGGCAGATAGAGTTGTGTGCAGGCCACAAACAGAAACCCCGGCACTGGGCCGGGGCTTCTTTGCATCCTTACAACCTTACACCAGCGCAGCTACAGCCGCGTTGAAGGTTGCGCTCGGGCGCATGGCCTTGCTGATCAGCTCGGCGTCGGCATGGTAGTAACCGCCGATGTCCACTGGCTTGCCCTGGACGGCGTTGAGTTCGGCAACGATGGTCGCCTCGTTCTCGGTCAGGGTCTTGGCCAGGGTCGCGAACTGCGCTTGCAGTGCAGTGTCTTCGGTCTGGGCAGCCAGGGCTTGAGCCCAGTACAGCGCCAGGTAGAAGTGGCTGCCGCGGTTGTCGATGTTGCCGACTTTGCGCGATGGCGACTTGTTGTTGTCCAGGAACTGGCCGGTGGCCTGATCCAGGGTCTTGGCCAGAACCAGCGCCTTTGGATTGTTGTAGGTCACGCCCAGGTGTTCCAGGGACGCGGCCAGGGCCAGGAACTCACCCAGCGAATCCCAGCGCAGGAAGTTTTCTTCCAGCAACTGCTGAACGTGCTTCGGTGCCGAGCCGCCGGCGCCGGTTTCGAACAGGCCACCGCCGTTCATCAGCGGAACGATCGACAGCATCTTGGCGCTGGTGCCCAGTTCCATGATCGGGAACAGGTCGGTCAGGTAGTCGCGCAGTACGTTGCCGGTTACCGAGATGGTGTCTTTACCTTCGCGGGTGCGCAGCAGGGTGTACTTCATGGCGTCGACTGGCGACATGATCTGGATGTCCAGGCCGGCAGTGTCGTGATCCTTCAGGTAAGCCTGAACTTTCTCGATCACCACGCCGTCGTGGGCGCGCATCGGGTCCAGCCAGAAAATTGCCGGGGTGCTGCTGGCGCGAGCACGGTTGACGGCCAGTTTGACCCAGTCCTGGATCGGCGCGTCTTTGGTCTGGCACATGCGGAAGATGTCGCCGGCTTCAACCGACTGCTCCAGCAGCAGGTTGCCCTTGCTGTCGGTGACGCGAACAACGCCGTCAGCCTTGATCTGGAAAGTCTTGTCGTGGGAGCCGTACTCTTCGGCTTTTTTCGCCATCAGGCCAACGTTTGGCACGCTGCCCATGGTGGTCGGATCGAACGCGCCGTTAGCCTTGCAGTCTTCGATCACGGCCTGGTAGATGGTCGCGTAGCAGCGATCCGGGATCACAGCCTTGGTGTCGTGCAGCTGGCCGTCGGTGCCCCACATCTTGCCGGAGTCACGGATCATGGCCGGCATCGAGGCGTCGACGATAACGTCGCTCGGCACGTGCAGGTTGGTGATGCCTTTGTCGGAGTTGACCATCGCCAGGGAAGGGCGAGCGGCGTAGACCGCCTGGATGTCAGCTTCGATGGCCGCTTGCTGTTCAGCAGGCAATGCCTTGATGCGAGCGTACAGGTCGCCGATGCCGTTGTTCAGGTTGAAGCCGATCTGTGCCAGCACGTCAGCGTGCTTGGCCAGTGCGTCTTTGTAGAACTCGGCAACGATCTGGCCGAACATGATCGGGTCGGAGACCTTCATCATGGTGGCTTTCAAGTGAACCGACAGCAGCACGCCTTGTGCCTTGGCGTCTTCGATTTCGGCGGCGATGAAGCTGCGCAGGGCGTTTTTGCTCATGACCGCGCAATCGAGGATCTCACCGGCTTGTACGCTGGTCTTTTCTTTCAGGACGGTGGAGGTGCCGTCTTGAGCGATCAGTTCGATTTTCACGGCGTCAGCGGCGTCGATCAGGGCGGCTTTTTCGCTGCCGTAGAAATCGCCGGTGCTCATGTGCGCGACGTGGGACTTGGAGTCCTTGGCCCAGGCGCCCATTTTGTGCGGGTGCTTGCGTGCGTAGTTCTTGACCGACAGTGGAGCGCGGCGGTCGGAGTTGCCTTCGCGCAGAACCGGGTTCACGGCGCTGCCCTTGACCTTGTCGTAGCGCGCCTTGGCTTCTTTGTCGGCGTCGCAGGTCACGGTTTCCGGGTAGTCCGGCAGGTTGTAGCCCTGGGCTTGCAGTTCTTTGATCGCGGCTTGCAGTTGTGGAACCGAAGCGCTGATGTTCGGCAGCTTGATGATGTTGGCTTCAGGCGTAACGGCCAGGGCGCCCAGTTCGGCGAGGTGGTCGGCTACGGCTTTGTCACCCAGTTGCTCGGGGAAGCTGGCCAGGATGCGCCCTGCAAGAGAGATATCGCGGGTTTCAACGGCGATATCGGCCGAGGCGGTGAACGCCTCTACGATAGGCAACAGTGAATAGGTGGCGAGGGCAGGAGCTTCGTCGGTGAAGGTATAGATGATCTTCGAGCGGGTGGGCATATTCGGATTAACTCTCTCTTCTTTGCTAAAGCGTGCGCAGAAACTCGAGGGCGCCGGGTAAGCGCGTTCGTTCAAAGTCATCCATGAGCCGAATATCGAGGTTTCGTTGCTGTGATGTTGGGTGCATCAGTAGGGCGTCAAGCAGTCGGGCTGCGGTAACAGACCGGCTTATCGGGCGTAAACACTCATCGTAGAGCTGTTCCGCCCGTCGTGACCCTTTAGTCAGCGGCGGCATTATACATAGGTAGCTGGCAATCTGCCGATGGTTCATACGCAACGAATGTCGTCCATTGGTCTAAAGGTCGCAGGGGCGAGGAGGGCGTAAGGTCATTCGTCGTGCTTGAGTTTGGCGCTTTTCCCTTTGCTTTCAGGCTTGTAGCTCGCGAGTTGCAAGGCTTTGCGGCAGATGGATGGAACATAGGGTTTGCGCGCCGATTCAACTGGGTTACGCTCGAACCAAGCCAGATGTTCAATCCAATCAATGGAGTTCAGCATGGGTTACAAGAAGATTCAGGTTCCAGCCGTCGGCGACAAAATCACCGTCAATGCAGACCATTCTCTCAATGTTCCTAATAACCCGATCATCCCCTTCATCGAAGGCGACGGCATTGGTGTCGACATCAGTCCGGTCATGATCAAGGTTGTCGATGCTGCTGTTAAGAAGGCCTACGGTGGCGAGCGCAAGATTTCCTGGATGGAAGTGTACGCCGGGGAGAAAGCGACTCAGGTTTACGATCAGGACACCTGGCTGCCTCAGGAAACCCTGGACGCGGTCAAGGATTACGTGGTTTCCATCAAGGGCCCGCTGACCACCCCGGTCGGTGGCGGCATCCGTTCCCTGAACGTGGCCCTGCGTCAGCAGCTCGACCTGTACGTCTGCCTGCGCCCGGTGCGCTGGTTCGAAGGCGTGCCTAGCCCGGTCAAGAAGCCAGGCGATGTCGACATGACCATTTTCCGCGAGAACTCCGAAGACATCTACGCCGGCATCGAGTGGAAGGCCGGTACGCCGGAAGCCACCAAGGTCATCAAGTTCCTCAAGGAAGAAATGGGCGTTACCAAGATCCGTTTCGACGAGAACTGCGGTATCGGCGTCAAGCCGGTGTCCCTGCAAGGCACCAAGCGTCTGGCACGCAAGGCCCTGCAATATGTGGTCGACAACGATCGCGATTCGCTGACCATCGTGCACAAAGGCAACATCATGAAGTTCACCGAGGGTGCCTTCAAGGAGTGGGCCTACGAAGTGGCGGCGCAAGAGTTCGGCGCGACCCTGCTCGACGGCGGTCCGTGGATGCAGTTCAAGAACCCGAAAACCGGCAAGAACGTCATCGTCAAGGACGCCATCGCCGACGCCATGCTCCAGCAGATCCTGCTGCGCCCGGCCGAGTACGACGTGATTGCAACCCTGAACCTGAACGGCGACTACCTCTCTGACGCCCTGGCGGCAGAAGTGGGCGGTATCGGTATTGCGCCGGGCGCCAACCTGTCCGACACCGTGGCCATGTTCGAAGCTACCCACGGTACTGCACCGAAGTACGCCGGCAAGGACCAGGTCAACCCGGGTTCGCTGATCCTGTCCGCTGAAATGATGCTGCGCCACATGGGCTGGACCGAAGCGGCCGACCTGATCATCAAGGGCACCAACGGCGCGATTTCCGCCAGGACCGTGACCTATGACTTCGAGCGTCTGATGGAGGGCGCGAAGCTGGTTTCGTCTTCCGGCTTCGGTGATGCGCTGATCTCGCACATGTAAGAAAACGCAGGCACATAAAAACCGCCTGATTCAAGAACTTGAGTCAGGCGGTTTTTTTATGGCGGGATGGTGGTGCGGTCTTACACCGTAACGGTCTGTTGCACGGCGGATGTCATCGCTTTCGAAGCATCCACCGGATTGCCGATGTTGACCGCGTGCAGGCCTTTGGGGCCCTGGATGATGTCGAATACGACAGCTTGCCCGGCTTTCAGGGTTTTATAACCTTCCATCTGGATGGCCGAGTAGTGGGCAAACAGGTCCTCTGTCTTGCCGTCCTCGATGATGAAACCGTAACCCTTGGCATTGTTGAACCATTTGACCTTGCCGCTGACCTTGCCGCCTGACATACCCAACTCCCTCTGCAACAGACTCCATCACTGGAGTATCATCCAGTACATCCGCAGTCGAATCTGTAAATAAGATTGACTCCGCGGACCTTTTTTACCCACTGTGGGCTCTATTGGTTGTAACACCGTTTTGCCGATAGTCAAGCTGACCGGGCAGTCGGAGTTGAAAACGCTGATAGCCGCCCCCACCACTGTATTTGAACAACTGACGAACCTTTCTTTCCATGCATGCAATCAGCCAGATTCGACTAACATTCAATCAGGATCGCCCTGATTTACACGACGACGATTCCGCAGGCATTGCTGTTCAGGAGGCAAAGCCTGCACTTCAGGCGCCGCCGATGTACAAGGTGGTTTTGTTCAACGATGACTACACACCGATGGATTTCGTCGTCGAAGTGCTCGAGGTGTTTTTTAACCTGAATCGCGAGCTGGCGACCAAGGTCATGCTGGCCGTCCATACAGAAGGGCGGGCAGTATGTGGAGTGTTTACCCGCGACATCGCCGAGACCAAGGCCATGCAGGTCAACCAGTACGCCAGGGAAAGCCAGCATCCGCTACTCTGTGAAATCGAGAAGGACGGTTAATCGCCGACCACTTGGGTATGAGGTGAAGCTATGTTAAACCGCGAGCTCGAAGTCACCCTCAATCTTGCCTTCAAGGAGGCCCGTTCGAAGCGTCATGAGTTCATGACCGTCGAACACCTCTTGCTGGCCCTATTGGACAATGAGGCTGCCGCCACCGTTTTGCGTGCGTGCGGCGCAAACCTCGACAAACTCAAGCATGACCTGCAGGAGTTCATTGACTCCACCACGCCATTGATCCCGGTTCATGACGAGGATCGCGAAACCCAGCCAACCCTGGGCTTCCAGCGTGTACTGCAACGTGCTGTGTTTCATGTACAGAGCTCGGGCAAACGCGAAGTGACTGGTGCCAACGTGCTGGTCGCGATCTTCAGTGAGCAAGAGAGTCAGGCGGTGTTCCTGCTGAAACAGCAGAGCGTTGCCCGTATAGATGTCGTCAACTACATCGCCCATGGCATTTCCAAGGTGCCGGGGCATGGCGATCACTCTGAAGGTGAGCAAGATATGCAGGACGACGAGGGCGGTGAGTCTTCTTCCTCGGGCAATCCCCTGGATGCTTATGCCAGCAACCTCAACGAACTGGCGCGCCAGGGTCGTATCGATCCGTTGGTAGGTCGTGAGCTGGAAGTCGAGCGTGTCGCGCAGATCCTGGCGCGTCGTCGCAAAAACAATCCGCTGCTGGTGGGCGAAGCGGGCGTGGGTAAAACTGCGATTGCCGAAGGCCTGGCCAAGCGCATTGTCGATAACCAGGTGCCGGACCTACTGGCCAACAGCGTGGTTTACTCCCTTGATCTGGGGGCCTTGCTGGCCGGTACCAAGTACCGTGGCGATTTCGAGAAGCGCTTCAAGGCGTTGCTCAATGAACTGAAAAAACGTCCGCAGGCGATCCTGTTCATCGACGAGATCCACACCATCATTGGTGCGGGTGCCGCGTCCGGTGGTGTCATGGATGCCTCGAACCTGCTCAAGCCGCTGCTGTCCTCGGGTGATATCCGTTGCATCGGTTCGACCACCTTCCAGGAGTTCCGTGGCATCTTCGAGAAGGACCGTGCCTTGGCCCGGCGTTTCCAGAAGGTTGATGTGTCGGAGCCTTCCGTGGAAGACACCATCGGTATCCTGCGCGGTCTCAAAGGGCGCTTCGAGCAGCATCACAACATCGAATACAGCGATGAAGCCTTGCGCGCCGCTGCCGAACTGGCTTCGCGCTATATCAATGACCGGCACATGCCGGACAAGGCGATCGATGTGATTGACGAGGCGGGTGCCTACCAGCGCCTGCAGCCGATCGAGATGCGCGTTAAACGCATCGAAGTGCCTCAAGTCGAGGACATCGTCGCGAAAATCGCACGGATTCCGCCTAAACACGTCACCAGTTCCGACAAGGAGCTGTTGCGTAACCTTGAGCGTGACCTGAAGTTGACCGTGTTCGGTCAGGATGCCGCGATCGACTCGCTGGCAACCGCGATCAAGCTGTCCCGTGCCGGCCTCAAATCCCCTGACAAGCCTGTTGGTTCGTTCCTGTTCGCAGGGCCTACCGGTGTCGGTAAAACCGAGGCGGCGCGTCAGTTGGCCAAGGCGTTGGGTGTCGAGCTGATTCGCTTCGACATGTCCGAGTACATGGAGCGCCACACCGTATCGCGTCTGATCGGTGCACCTCCGGGTTATGTCGGATTCGATCAGGGCGGTCTGCTCACCGAAGCCATCACCAAGCAGCCACACTGCGTGCTGTTGCTCGATGAAATCGAGAAGGCGCATCCGGAAGTCTTCAACCTGCTGCTGCAGGTCATGGACCACGGTACGTTGACCGATAACAACGGGCGCAAGGCGGATTTCCGTAACGTGATCGTCATCATGACGACCAACGCCGGTGCCGAGACCGCAGCCCGCGCTTCGATCGGTTTCACCTATCAGGATCACTCGTCCGATGCGATGGAAGTGATCAAGAAGAGCTTCACGCCGGAATTCCGCAACCGTCTGGACACCATCATCCAGTTTGGTCGCCTCAGTCATGAGGTCATCAAGAGCGTGGTGGACAAGTTCCTTACCGAGCTTCAGGCGCAGCTGGAAGACAAGCGTGTGTTGCTCGAAGTCACCGATGCGGCCCGCAGCTGGCTGGCCGAAGGTGGCTACGACGCGGCGATGGGTGCTCGCCCAATGGCTCGCCTGATCCAGGACAAGATCAAGCGTCCGCTGGCGGAGGAGATTCTCTTTGGCGAACTGGCCGAACATGGCGGTGTGGTGCACATCGACATCAAAGACGGCGAACTGTCCTTCGAGTTCGAGACTACGGCCGAAATGGCCTGACGTTTAGAAGCAAAACAAAAAGGCGCCGAAAGGCGCCTTTTTGTTGCCTGCCAGAAATTGGGTTGTCGCCGTAGATTCCCTGTGGGAGCGGGCTTGCTCGCGAAGACGTCTGCACATACAACATTGATGCAAATTGACCCGCCGCTTTCGCGAGCAAGCCCGCTCCCACAGGGTTTGGTGTGATGGCAGCTAAATCGTGCACAAACAAAAACGCCCGGCATAGGCCGGGCGTCTTGTATTGACTTGATTAGCGAGCGCGGTAAGTGATGCGCCCTTTGCTCAAGTCATAGGGCGTCAGCTCGACGCGCACTTTGTCGCCGGTAAGAATACGGATGTAGTTCTTGCGCATCTTGCCGGAGATGTGCGCGGTTACGACGTGCCCATTTTCCAACTCCACGCGAAACATGGTGTTGGGCAGGGTGTCGACGACAGTGCCTTCCATTTCGAAGCTGTCTTCTTTCGACATGCAGTAAAGCCCTCGGTGTCCAGTGAATGGCCCGGTGCAACTGCGCCAGGCAAAAGCGGCGTGCATTGTGCCCGAAAAGTGGGGTTCAAGCCAAGGGGTTTAGGGTTCGCTCTAGTTCAGGACGACCCAGCGCTGGTTAACCAGCAGTTCAATGGGACGATACTGGGTCTTGTAGCTCATTTTTTTGCAGTTTTTGATCCAGTAGCCCAGATAGACCGCATCCAGCCCCAGTCGCCGGGCCTCGGCGATCTGCCAGAGGATGGCGTAGCGTCCCAGGCTGCGACGCTCTTCGTCGGGTTCATAGAAGGTGTACACCGCCGACAGACCGTTCGGCAGAAGGTCGGTGACGGCGATCGCCAGCAAGCGGCCGTCGAGACGGAATTCGTAGAACCGGGAAAACGGCAGGTCGCGCACCAGGAACGTGGAAAACTGATCGCGGCTGGGCGGGTACATGTCGCCGTCGGCATGGCGTTGTTCGATATAGCGCTGATAAAGATCGAAATACTCTTCGTTGAAGCTTGGCTTGGCGGGGCGTACCTGCAAGTCGGCGTTGCGCTTGAAGATGCGTTTCTGCTGACGGTTGGGGCTGAATTGCACTACAGGAATGCGCGCTGGAACACACGCATTGCAATTCTGGCAGTGCGGCCGGTAGAGATGATCGCCACTGCGCCGGAAACCCATCTCTGACAGGTCTGCATAGACATGCACATCCATGGGCTGGCTAGGGTCGAGGAACAGGGTCGTGGCCTGCTCCTCAGGCAGATAACTGCAAGAGTGCGGCTGAGTGGCATAGAACTTCAAACGCGCCAACTCGGTCATGATCAACCCTCGGGATAATGCTTTTGAATAAGTGTAAGCCACGCGCGCAAATGTCGCTCAGCAAACCCAATTGGCGCTGCTGGGCTGGTCCAGATACTGCGCGAGGTAATTGGCAAAGTCGCGGCGAGGAATTGCCCGCGCTCCCAGGCTGTGCAGGTGATCGGTGGGCATCTGGCAATCGATCAACACAAAACCTGAGTCTTTCAGATGTCGAACCAGTGTGGCAAAGCCGAATTTCGAGGCGTTGTCAGCGCGGCTGAACATGGACTCGCCGAAAAACAACCGGCCCATCGCCAGGCCATACAGCCCGCCGACAAGTTCGTCGTCGTCCCACACTTCCACCGAGTGGGCGTGACCACGCCGGTGCAGCTCTATGTAGGCGTCCTGCATCGCGTCGGTGATCCAGGTGCCGTCGGCGTAATCCCGGGGAGCTGCGCAGGCGCGGATGACGGCGGCGAAGTCCTCGTCAAAGCTCACTTGATAGCGTTGCTGGCGCAGCAGTTTGTTCAGGCTGCGCGAGACGTGCAATTCGTCGGGAAACAAAACCGTGCGCGGGTCCGGAGACCACCAGAGGATCGGCTGGCCTTCGGAAAACCATGGAAAACACCCGTGGCGATAGGCGTTGATCAGTCGATCAGCGGACAGGTCACCGCCGGCAGCCAGCAACCCGTTGGGGTCGCGCATGGCTTTTTCCAGTGGTGGAAAGGTCAGGGAGTTGCGTTGTAACCAAGTCAGCATGGCGTCCGGGCTTGCAGAAGGGGAGGGCAGTGGCGGGTGTTGACCCGCCATAAAGTTTGCCTTCAAACGACAGGAATGTCGTCGAGGTATTTTTCGGCGTCAAGTGCCGCCATGCAACCAGCCCCGGCAGACGTAACGGCCTGGCGATAAACGTGGTCGGCCACGTCGCCGGCAGCAAACACGCCTGCAATCGCCGTGGCGGTGGCATCGCCTTCGCTGCCTCCCTTGACCAGCAGGTACCCGTCACGCATTTCCAGTTGGCCCGTGAACAGGTCGGTGTTGGGTTTGTGGCCAATGGCGATAAATACGCCGGCCAGTGCGAGCTCCGTGGTTTCACCTGTGTGGCTGTCGCGCAGGCGGGCGCCGGTCACACCGCTGGCATCGCCGAGCACTTCGTCCAGATTCTGGTTCCAATGCAGGCGGACGTTGCCGTTGGCGGCTTTTTCGAAGAGTTTGTCCTGGAGGATTTTCTCCGAGCGTAGCTTGTCGCGCCGATGGACCAGGTGCACTTCTTTGGCGATGTTCGACAGATACAACGCTTCTTCGACCGCCGTGTTACCGCCGCCGACCACTGCGACCACCTGGTTGCGATAAAAGAATCCGTCACAGGTCGCGCAGGCCGAAACCCCTTTGCCGGCAAACGCTTCTTCCGACGGCAGGCCCAGGTATTGCGCGGAAGCGCCGGTGGCAATGATCAGTGCGTCGCAGGTGTAGGTTCCGCCGTCGCCGATCAGCTCGAACGGCCGTTGTTGCAACTTGGCAGTATGGATGTGGTCGTAAACGATCTCGGTGGCAAAGCGCTCGGCGTGTTTTTGCATGCGGTCCATCAGGACGGGCCCGGTCAGGCCTTCGACGTCGCCTGGCCAGTTATCGACTTCGACGGTGGTGGTGAGCTGGCCACCTGCCTGTATGCCGGTAATGACAACGGGTTTGAGGTTGGCACGGGCGGCATAAACGGCTGCGCTGTAACCGGCGGGACCGGAGCCCAGGATAATCAGGCGTGAATGCTTCGCTTCGCTCATAAAAACACCTCATAAGCCTTTGTCACCAAAGAGAATGCATGCTCAAATTGAACGGCATGTCATGTGCTGTTGACTATGCTACACCCAAGGGTCTCAAGCATGGCGTCGTGCGTACAAACCCGTACAATGCCTTGCGTGTTACATATATTCAGTGCGCGGCGTGTTTATAAAAACCGAGGCGCAGTGTTAAAAGTAGTCCCGGTTACGCGTGTTAACTTTTTACCTGCCTGGATTGGGCAGTTTTTTTGGCAGTTTTTATAGACATTCACCAGATGGACGCGCCCATGGCGCAGGAAAAGAAGCGTTTTGAAGAAATCCACCGCAGCACCTAAACCAGCCGTCGTTCCGCTCTGGCGCCAGCACTTGCACTACCGACTCAAGGAAGGTGCGCTGATCGCCATCGGTGCCTTGTGCCTGTTCCTGATGATGGCCTTGTTGACCTATGGCAAGGATGATCCGGGCTGGAGTCATAACAGCAAGATCGACGATGTGCAGAACTTCGGCGGGCCCGCGGGCTCCTACAGCGCCGATATCCTGTTCATGGTGCTGGGTTACTTCGCCTACATCTTCCCGTTACTGTTGGCGATCAAGGCTTACCAGATCTTCCGTCAGCGTCACGAACCGTGGCAGTGGAGCGGTTGGCTGTTCTCCTGGCGCCTGATCGGCCTGGTATTCCTGGTGCTGTCGGGTGCCGCCCTGGCCCATATCCATTTTCATGCCGCGACCGGTCTGCCGGCCGGTGCGGGCGGTGCGCTGGGCGAAAGCCTCGGCGACCTGGCCAGGAATGCCCTGAATATCCAGGGCAGCACGTTGCTGTTTATCGCGTTGTTCCTGTTCGGTCTGACCGTGTTTACCGACCTGTCGTGGTTCAAGGTGATGGACATCACCGGCAAGATCACCCTCGACCTGTTCGAACTGTTCCAGGGCGCGGCCAATCGCTGGTGGGCGGCCCGTACCGAGCGCAAACAACTGGTTGCCCAGTTGCGTGAGGTCGACGACCGTATGGATGAAGTGGTCGCGCCGACCGTCACCGACAAGCGCGAGCAGGCCAAGGTCAAGGAGCGCCTGATCGAGCGTGAGCAAGCCCTGAGCAAGCACATGTCCGAACGCGAGAAGCAGGTGCCGCCAGTGATTGCGCCCGCGCCGCCAAAGCCTGCCGCACCGAGCAAACGCGTCGAAAAAGAGAAACAGGCACCGCTGTTCGTCGACAGCGCCGTGGAAGGCACCTTGCCGCCGATCTCGATTCTCGATCCTGCGGAAAAGAAACAGCTCAATTACTCGCCTGAATCCCTGGCTGCGGTTGGCCACTTGCTGGAAATCAAGCTCAAGGAATTCGGCGTTGAAGTCGCAGTGGATTCGATCCACCCGGGCCCGGTGATTACCCGTTACGAAATCCAGCCGGCTGCCGGCGTCAAGGTCAGCCGCATCTCCAACCTGGCCAAAGACCTGGCCCGTTCCCTGGCCGTGACCAGCGTGCGGGTGGTGGAAGTGATTCCGGGCAAGACCACGGTCGGTATCGAGATTCCCAACGAAGACCGGCAGATCGTGCGTTTCTCCGAGGTGCTGTCGACCCCCGAGTACGACAACTTCAAATCCCCGGTCACCCTGGCCCTGGGTCACGACATCGGCGGCAAGCCGGTCATCACCGACCTGGCGAAAATGCCGCACTTGCTGGTGGCCGGTACCACCGGTTCCGGTAAATCGGTGGGTGTGAACGCGATGATCCTGTCGATTCTGTTCAAGTCCGGCCCGGAAGACGCCAAGCTGATCATGATCGACCCGAAAATGCTTGAACTGTCGATCTACGAAGGCATTCCGCACCTGTTGTGCCCGGTGGTCACCGACATGAAGGACGCCGCCAACGCCTTGCGTTGGAGCGTTGCCGAGATGGAGCGACGCTACAAGCTGATGGCCAAGATGGGCGTACGGAACCTGTCGGGCTTCAACGCCAAGGTCAAGGAAGCCCAGGACGCAGGCGAACCGTTGAGCGATCCGCTGTACAAGCGTGAAAGCATCCACGACGAAGCGCCGCTCCTGCAAAAGCTGCCGACCATCGTGGTGGTGGTCGACGAATTCGCCGACATGATGATGATCGTCGGCAAGAAAGTTGAAGAGTTGATCGCCCGTATTGCGCAGAAAGCTCGTGCGGCCGGTATCCACTTGATCCTCGCGACCCAGCGTCCGTCGGTGGATGTGATCACCGGTCTGATCAAGGCCAACATCCCGACCCGCATGGCGTTCCAGGTATCGAGCAAGATCGACTCGCGGACCATCATCGACCAGGGCGGTGCCGAACAACTGCTGGGCCACGGTGACATGCTGTACATGCCGCCGGGCACCAGTCTGCCGATTCGTGTTCACGGTGCCTTCGTTTCCGACGATGAGGTTCACCGCGTGGTGGAAGCCTGGAAACTGCGTGGCGCGCCGGAATACAACGACGACATTCTCAATGGCGTTGAAGAGGCGGGCAGTGGCTTTGAAGGCAGCAGCGGTGGCGGCGACGGCGACGATCCCGAGGCCGACGCGCTGTATGACGAAGCAGTGCAGTTTGTCCTGGAAAGCCGTCGCGCCTCCATTTCCGCCGTTCAGCGCAAGTTGAAAATCGGCTATAACCGCGCCGCGCGCATGATCGAAGCCATGGAAATGGCCGGGGTTGTGACGTCCATGAACACCAACGGTTCGCGTGAAGTCCTGGCCCCGGGCCCGGTGCGCGACTGACCCAAGTATGAAAGGGGCGGCGCCCTTTGGCGCCGCTCGCACTCCCACGAATGTTATGAGGACTCCCATGCGTCTGATCCGCATGCTGTTGCTGCCGGCACTGGCTTTGACCACGCTCTCGGCTCACGCCGATGACAAGGACGTGGCGCGCCTGACCCAACTGCTGGAAAAATCCCAGACCCTGACCGCACGTTTCTCGCAACTGACCCTTGATGGCACCGGCACCCAGTTGCAGGAAACTGCCGGCGAGATGTCGCTGCAGCGTCCGGGCTTGTTCTACTGGCACACCGATGCACCGGCCGAACAGACCATGATCTCCGATGGCAAGAAAGTCACCCTGTGGGACCCGGACCTGGAACAGGCCACCATCAAGAAACTCGACCAGCGCCTGACCCAGACACCAGCGTTGCTGCTGTCCGGTGATGTGTCCAAGATCAGCCAGAGCTTCGACATCAGCGCCAAGGAAGCGGGCGGCGTGATCGATTTCACCCTCAAGCCGAAGACCAAGGACACCCTGTTCGACAGCCTGCGCCTGTCGTTCCGCAATGGTCTGGTTAACGACATGCAACTGATCGACAGTGTCGGCCAGCGCACCAATATCCTGTTCACCGGGGTGAAGGCCAACGAGCCGATCCCGGCTTCCAAATTCAAATTCGACATCCCCAAGGGTGCGGATGTGATCCAAGAGTAAAACGCCGAACCAGTGTAGGAGCGAGCTTGCTCGCGATAAACCCGAGCACGCCGCGGGGTGTCAGGCTTACAGCGTTATCGTTGGCGACCATCGCGAGCAAGCTCGCTCCTACAGGATCGGCATCAGTCCCAGTGAGGTTTCACAGATAGTCATGGATCTGTTTCGCAGCACCCCGATCGCCCAGCCCTTGGCCGCCCGCTTGCGTGCGGCCAATCTGGACGAGTACGTCGGTCAGGAACACGTGCTCGCTCGCGGCAAGCCCTTGCGCGAAGCGCTGGAGCAGGGTGCGCTGCATTCGATGATTTTCTGGGGGCCGCCGGGCGTGGGTAAAACCACCCTGGCGCGATTGCTCGCGGAAGTCTCGGATGCACACTTCGAAACGGTCTCGGCGGTGCTGGCCGGGGTCAAGGAGATCCGTCAGGCGGTGGAAATCGCCAAGCAGCAGGCCGCGCAGTACGGCCGCCGCACCATTCTGTTCGTCGACGAAGTGCATCGCTTCAACAAGTCCCAGCAGGACGCGTTTCTGCCTTATGTCGAGGACGGCACGCTGATTTTCATCGGCGCGACCACGGAAAACCCTTCGTTTGAACTCAATAACGCCTTGCTGTCGCGGGCGCGTGTCTATGTGCTCAAGAGCCTTGATGAAGCGGCCTTGCGCAAACTGGTGCAGCGCGCACTGACCGAAGAGCGGGGTCTGGGCAAGCGCAACCTGAGCCTCAGCGATGAAGGCTTCCAGATGCTGCTGTCGGCCGCCGATGGCGATGGCCGGCGCTTGCTCAACCTGCTGGAAAACGCCTCGGACCTGGCCGAGGACAACAGTGAAATCGGCACCGAGCTCCTGCAAAGTCTGCTCGGTGACACCCGCCGCCGGTTCGACAAGGGTGGCGAAGCGTTCTACGACCAGATTTCCGCGCTGCATAAATCGGTGCGTGGCTCCAACCCGGATGGCGCGCTGTATTGGTTTGCGCGGATGATCGATGGCGGTTGCGATCCGCTGTACCTGGCCCGGCGCGTGGTGCGCATGGCCAGCGAAGACATCGGCAACGCCGATCCACGTGCCCTGAGCCTGTGTCTGGCGGCGTGGGAAGTGCAGGAGCGTCTCGGCAGCCCCGAAGGTGAGCTGGCGGTGGCCCAGGCCATCACCTATCTGGCCTGCGCGCCGAAAAGCAACGCGGTGTACATGGGCTTCAAGACCGCACTGCGCGCTGCCGCCGAACACGGTTCGCTGGAAGTGCCGCTGCACCTGCGCAATGCGCCGACCAAGCTTATGAAGCAGTTGGGCTACGGCGATGAATACCGTTACGCCCACGATGAGCCGGACGCCTATGCCGCTGGCGAAGACTATTTCCCGGAAGAACTCGACCCGATCCCGTTCTATCAACCGGTCCCCCGTGGCCTGGAATTGAAGATCGGCGAAAAGCTCAACCACTTGGCGAAACTCGATCGTTTAAGCCCAAGGCAGCGGAGAAAGTAGTGCTTCCATTGATCGTTGCGGTTTCCGTCGGCGGGATTGCCGGCACGTTGTTGCGCTTCGCCACGGGCAACTGGATCAACGCGAATTGGCCGCGGCACTTCTATACCGCGACGCTGGCCGTTAATATCGTGGGCTGTTTGCTGATCGGTGTTCTATACGGTCTGTTTTTGATACGCCCGGAGGTGCCTTTTGAGATTCGCGCCGGGTTGATCGTCGGCTTCCTCGGGGGGCTGACGACTTTTTCATCCTTTTCACTGGATACGGTGCGCCTGCTGGAAAGCGGGCAGGTGCCGCTGGCCCTGGGCTATGCGGCGCTCAGCGTATTCGGCGGGCTGCTTGCCACCTGGGCCGGCCTGTCCTTGACCAAACTTTGATAAACGAGAAACCGACATGCTCGATTCCAAACTGTTACGTAGCAACCTTCAGGACGTAGCGGACCGCCTGGCATCCCGTGGCTTTGTGCTGGATGTTGCGCGCATCGAAGCGCTGGAAGAACAGCGCAAGACCGTCCAGACCCGCACCGAAGCGCTGCAGGCTGAACGTAATGCGCGCTCCAAATCCATCGGTCAGGCCAAGCAGCGCGGCGAAGACATCGCGCCGCTGATGGCGGACGTCGAGCGCATGGCGGGCGAATTGAGCGCCGGTAAAGTCGAACTCGACGCGATCCAGACCGAACTGGACTCGATCCTGCTCGGTATCCCCAACTTGCCGCATGAATCGGTACCGGTGGGCGACGACGAAGACGGCAACGTCGAAGTGCGCCGTTGGGGCACCCCGACTGCCTTCGACTTCCCGGTTCAGGACCACGTGGCACTGGGCGAAAAGTTCGGGTGGCTGGACTTCGAAACTGCCGCCAAGCTGTCCGGCGCCCGTTTCGCCTTGCTGCGCGGCCCGATCGCTCGCCTGCATCGCGCCCTGGCGCAGTTCATGATCAACCTGCACGTCACCGAGCACGGCTATGAAGAGGCCTACACGCCTTACCTGGTCCAGGCCCCGGCGCTGCAAGGCACCGGCCAACTGCCGAAGTTCGAAGAAGACCTGTTCAAGATCTCGCGCGAAGGCGAGGCCGACCTGTACCTGATCCCGACCGCCGAAGTGTCGCTGACCAACATTGTCGCTGGCGAAATCGTCGACTCGAAACTGCTGCCGATCAAGTTCGTCGCCCACACACCGTGCTTCCGCAGTGAAGCCGGCGCATCGGGTCGTGATACCCGCGGCATGATCCGCCAGCACCAGTTCGACAAGGTCGAGATGGTGCAGATCGTCGAGCCGTCGAAGTCGATGGAAGCGCTGGAAGGCCTGACCGCCAACGCCGAGAAAGTCCTGCAACTGCTGGAACTGCCTTATCGCACCCTGGCGCTGTGCACCGGCGACATGGGCTTCAGCGCGGTCAAGACCTACGACCTGGAAGTGTGGATCCCGAGCCAGGACAAGTACCGCGAGATTTCGTCGTGCTCCAACTGCGGCGACTTCCAGGCCCGTCGCATGCAAGCGCGTTTCCGCAACCCTGAAACCGGCAAGCCGGAACTGGTGCACACCCTGAACGGCTCCGGCCTGGCGGTGGGTCGTACCCTGGTGGCGGTGCTGGAGAACTATCAGCAGGCCGACGGTTCGATCCGTGTGCCGCAAGTTCTCAAGCCGTACATGGGTGGCCTTGAGGTCATTGGCTAAATGAACTATCTGCCGCTGTTCCACAACCTTCGCGGCAGTCGTGTGTTGGTCGTCGGTGGGGGGGAAATTGCCTTGCGCAAATCCCGCCTGCTGGCCGATGCCGGTGCGCTGCTGCGGGTGGTTGCACCTGAAATCGAAGCGCAATTGCGCGAACTGGTTGCCGGCAGCGGTGGCGAGTGCCTGTTACGTGGTTATGCCGAGGCGGATCTGGACGGTTGCGGGTTGATCATTGCCGCCACCGACGACGAGGCGCTGAACGCACAAGTCTCCGCCTATGCCCATCGGCGTTGCGTACCGGTCAACGTGGTGGATGCGCCAGCCCTGTGCAGCGTGATCTTCCCGGCCATCGTCGACCGTTCCCCTCTGATCATCGCGGTGTCCAGCGGCGGCGATGCGCCGGTGCTGGCGCGTTTGATCCGCGCCAGGATCGAAACCTGGATTCCTTCCACCTTCGGTCAGCTGGCCGGACTGGCGGCGCGTTTTCGACATCAGGTCAAAGGCCTGTTTCCGGATGTGCAGCAGCGTCGAGCATTTTGGGAAGATGTTTTCCAGGGCCCGATTGCCGATCGGCAACTGGCCGGGCAGGGCGGTGAAGCCGAGCGGTTGTTGCAAGCGAAGATCGATGGCGAAGCGCCGGTTGCAACCGGCGAAGTCTATCTGGTGGGCGCAGGGCCGGGTGATCCCGACCTGCTGACGTTCAAGGCATTGCGTCTGATGCAGCAAGCCGACGTGGTGCTGTATGACCGTCTGGTAGCGCCGGCGATTCTCGAGCTGTGCCGTCGCGATGCCGAGCGGGTTTACGTCGGCAAGCGCCGTGCCGATCACGCGGTGCCGCAGGATCAGATCAACCAGCAATTGGTGGATCTGGCCAAACAGGGCAAGCGTGTGGTGCGATTGAAGGGCGGTGATCCGTTCATCTTCGGTCGTGGCGGTGAAGAGATCGAAGAGCTGGCGGCTAATGGCATCCCGTTCCAGGTCGTGCCGGGGATCACGGCGGCCAGTGGTTGCGCGGCCTATGCCGGGATTCCGCTGACCCATCGCGATTACGCGCAATCGGTACGCTTTGTCACCGGGCACCTGAAGGACGGCTCAACCGATTTGCCGTGGGCCGATCTGGTCGCGCCGGCACAAACCCTGGTGTTCTACATGGGTTTGGTGGGCTTGCCGGTCATCTGCGAGCAGTTGATCAAGCACGGTCGCGGCGCTGATACCCCGGCGGCGTTGATCCAGCAGGGCACCACGGTCAATCAGCGTGTGTTCACCGGCACCCTGGCGGACCTGCCTCGGCTGGTGGCGGAGCATGAAGTGCATGCGCCGACATTGGTGATCGTCGGTGAAGTGGTGCAACTGCGCGAGAAACTGGCGTGGTTTGAAGGGGCTCAGGGGCAGGTCTGAAGACCGAGTTGCCCCCATTCGCGAGCAAGCCCGCTCCCACATTGGATTCGTGAACGACACAAATCCAATGTGGGAGCGGGCTTGCTCGCGAAGAGGCCCTCAAAGCCAGTGCGAAGCTCAGGCCTTGCGCCAAACCCCTTTCCCGCTCAACCGCTCCCGATCATGGGGCGCGATGAAGTCCTGTGCCGGGCCTTTCGGCACGACACCTGTCGGGTTGATGGTGCGGTGGCTGGCGTAGTAGTGGTTCTTGATGTGGGTGAAATCCACCGTCTCGGCAATCCCCGGCCACTGATAAATCTCGCGCAGCCAGTTCGACAGGTTCGGATAATCGGCGATCCGCCGCAGATTGCACTTGAAGTGCCCGTAATACACCGCATCGAAGCGAACCAGCGTGGTGAACAGACGGATGTCCGCTTCGGTCAGGTACTCGCCAGCCAGGTAACGGTTGGCGCCGAGCAGCAGCTCAAGTCGATCCAGTTCGGCAAACACATCGTCGAAGGCTTCTTCATAAGCCTGCTGCGACGTGGCAAACCCGGCGCGATATACGCCGTTGTTCACCGCCGGGTAGATCCGCTCGTTCAGCGCATCAATTTCACCCTGTAGTGGCGCCGGGTAGAAGTCCAGGTCATTGCCGGTCAGATCATCGAAGGCACCATTGAACATGCGGATGATTTCCGATGATTCATTGTTGACGATGCGCTTTTGCTGTTTGTCCCACAGCACCGGTACGGTGACGCGGCCGGTGTAGTCGGCGGCATCGGCGGTGTAGCGCTGGTGCATGAAGTCGAAATGATCGAGCTTGTCGCCGGTCGAGCCCAGGTGCTGGTCGAAGGTCCAGCCGTTTTCCAGCATCAACCAACTGACCACCGAGACGTCGATCAGGTTTTCGAGGCCTTTGAGTTTGCGCAGGATCAGCGTGCGATGAGCCCACGGACAGGCCAGGGACACGTACAGATGATAGCGCACGGGTTCGGCCGCAAATCCACCGACGCCGGTCGGCCCCGGTTTGCCATCAGCGGTCAGCCAGTGGCGGCGTTGCGCCTGTTCACGCTGGAACGCGCCGTCTTTGCTGCTTTCGTACCACTTGTCCTGCCAGCGGCCATCGACTAATAAACCCATGTTCAAGACTCCCGAAACCCATAAGCGTTGCAGTTGAGTCTATTCCGATGAGTTCGAACAAAAAGCGCAAAGATCGGGCGTGAATGATCGGTTAAATCGATTTGTCCCGCGCAGCCCAGTATTTTTCAGCGGTTTCGAAGGCCTGTTCGCGGCTCTGGCCGAGGCCGCGCAGGGCCAGGGCCATGGTCGAGATCAGGGCCATTTGCGGATAGCTGTCGATCACGTCGCCACGCCATACGGCTTTGAGGTGCTCCGGATCGAGGCTGGCCGGTTTGACATGGCGCTGGCTCGACAGCTGCGGCCATTCCTCATCCCAACTAACACCGCCGGTGGTGCCATACAGGTGGCTGTCGGCGTCCGGGTTGATCTCGATCTCGCCGCCATCGCCCTTGATCACGATGGCGGTATCACCGAGCAATCCGCTGGCGTCGCGGTGCACGGCCTGATAGCCGGGGTGGAAAATGCTCTGCAGGCCGCAGCGCGCGCCCAGCGGATTGAGAATGCGCGTCAGCGAGTGGATCGGCGACCGCAGGCCGAGGGTATTGCGCAGGTCGATCATCCGTTGCAGTTGTGGCGCCCAGTCAACCAGCGGCATGAACGCCAGTCCGTCGTTATCCAGCGCCGAACTCACCTGTTGCCAGTTACGGCACAGCGCAATGTTCAACTCGCCCAACAGTTGCTCGGTGTACAACCGGCCAGCCGTGTGGGCACCGCCGCCATGCATGAAAATCCGCAAGCCATTTTGCGCCAGACACTTGGCCGCCAGCAGAAACCACGGCAGATGACGCTTCTTGCCGGCATACGTCGGCCAGTCCAGATCCACCGCCAGTGCCGGCGGATTCAGGCGCTCACGCAAGGCTTCGGTGAACCCGGCCATTTCCTCCGCGCTTTCTTCCTTGTGCCGCAACAGCATCAGGAACGCCCCGAGTTGGGTTTCCTCGACCTTTTCATCGAACACCATGCCCATGGCCTCGCGGGCTTCGACCCGGGTCAGATCGCGGGCGCCGCGCTTGCCTTTGCCGAGGATCCGCACGAACTGGGCGAACGGATGCTCGGCGGGCGTTTCGAGGGTCAGTGCAGGATAGTCAGTCATAAGCAATTCGTCGGTTTGGGCAGGCCCGCCAGTTTCGCGGCGAGTTTGGCGGGCGTGCCTTTGAACAGGCGGTTCAGGTGCAGGCTGTTGCCTTTTTCCGGGCCGAGTTTCAATGCGGTGTATTTGATCAGCGGACGGGTGGCCGGTGACAGCTGGAATTCGGCGTAGAAACTGCGCAGCAGTTCGAGGACCTCCCAGTGTTCGGGTGTCAACTCGATGTCTTCGGCCGCCGCCAGGGCACTGGCTACATCGGCAGACCAGTCACTCAGTTCGACCAGGAAACCGTCCTTGTCCAGCTCGATGGCGCGGGCGCCAACCGTCAATGCATTCATAGCCAACTGTTGACCTTGTCGTAGTGAATCGACAGTTCGACGAAGGCCGGGTAATCGATGGCCCGGGCCCAGTCTGGAACCGCAAGCGCACGGGCCTGGGCATCTTCGGCCAGGACGAACAGTTTCAGACCGCGCTCGCTGCGTTCACTGAGCGCAGTGAACGGCGCGGTGCCCGGTTGCAACGCATAGGCCGCATCACCGGACAACAGCAACCCATCGTTGGCGCCGATCACGCGCAGGCAACTGGTCAGGCGTTCGTCGCCGAACGGGGAGTGAGACAACACATGCAAAGTCGACATCAGAGGGTGATCACCTGGTCGTAACGGTCAATGAGGGCGGTGATTTCGTGGGCGGCCAACACATGGGCTTCTTCCAGCGACAGGCCGCTCGGGTCAAGGCCGCGTTGGGTGATGCTGTCGCCACAGGCAAACAGTTCCTCGACACCGAACATCGGCAGGGCTTGCAGGTTGGCGCTCAGGTCTTTCTGTTGCAAGGCCTTGGCGTTCTGACTGGCGGCGAGCTGGAACACGCCGTCATCGAGAAACAACAGGCCAATCGGCAGATCGAAGGCGCCGCCGGCCAGCACGATATCCAGCGCTTCCCGCGCGCCTGGGCCGGACCATGGCGACTGACGGCTGATGATCAACAAGGACTTGGCCATGTCATGCGCCTCCGAAACAGATCAGGCGGTCGGCATCCTGCGCCGCATCGTGCAATTGGCCGAGGCCGGACAATTCCCACGGCGCGCCGACGGCTACAGCCTCGCGCTGATAACGCTTGGCTTCTTCTTCATTCAAGACACCACGACGCAGGGCGGCGGCGATGCACACCACGCCATCAAGTTGATGGTCGCTGACGAATGTGCGCCATTGCTTGGGCAAGTCCAGTTCATCCTGGGGTGTGACCACGCTGCCGGATGCGTTGTAGACGCCATCCTGGTAGAAAAACAGCCGGACAATCTCATGCCCGCCGGCCAGCGCCGCCTGGGCGAACAGCAAGGCGCGGCGCGAGGAGGGCGCATGGGCGGCGGAAAACACGGCGATGGCGAACTTCATGACGGACTCGATCAGCGAAACTGCGGCCATGATAATGCTTTATCGGCGGGGCGGCTAAAACGATGTTGCCTGTTCTGGCCTCTTCGCGAGCAAGCCCGCTCCCACATTCGACCGGGTTCTATCTCAAGAGCGCGGTTTAATGTGGGAGCGGGCTTGCTCGCGAAGGCGGACTGACAGACAACACCAATGCCTGTTCTTGAGCAAACCCTATGGTTCTATCCCATACAAGTCGCAATACTCCAGCCAATCCATCCCGGCCATCTCCGCCACCTCCCGGTGCACTTCACGGCGCTGGGTTTCATAGTCCTGCGGCGTGGCGGCCGTCAGTTGCAAGGTCAGTTCCCAGGCAAACAGGCCAAGGCGTTCGGCTTCGGCCTCAAAAGCTTCATGCAGGCGTTCGTCGCGGTATTGCGCCGGGGTTTCGCCTTTCGCTTGTGCGAGCAGCGGGTTGAGGTTGTCGAGGTCGTGGCGCAACTCGGGGCGTTCGTCGAGAAACCGCTTCAGTGCCTGTTCATGTTGCTGCTCGGTTGCCGCCATGGTCGCTCCTTGAATGGGGATTACGAAGACTGCTTCTTGCTGGCCTTGGCTGCTGCTGCCAGGCATTCGAGGGCAAACTGTTCGGAGTAGGTCATCTGGATCGGCGTGGTTTCGCCTTTGACGGTTCTTTCACCGTTGAGGATGTAGCGAATCCGCTTGTCGGTGACGCCGATTCGCTTGGCAATCCAGGAAGGCGTCTGACCGATCTGGCTGATCAGCTTGTCGGCATATTCAGCGGTCGGTTTGTAAAACTCGGCATTGGGTGTCATCAGAATTCCAGTTAAAAGCGCGATGCGGCGGTATTGGCGCGACAGGGTGCGCGAATCGTTGCGCGGTGTCGCGGTATAAATGCAGTAAAGCAGAACGATACGGGCTGCCGGGGTGATAAAGTCCGCTTTTTTCTGATGAGTGAATGCAATGCGAATTGTGATGGTGGCGCTGGCCGTGACGTTGCTGGCGGGATGCGCGGGCTCGGCAATGAACGATGCCCGCACCAAGGCCCCGTACAAGACCCTGAACTCGGAAAAACCGGTAAAAGACGTTGCTCAGTGCGTGCAGTTTTCCTGGCAGGACGAGGCTGTTTTCGGTGTCGATGCCGCGGCGTATTTGCAGGCCGGCGAGAAGGGCGGCACTACGGTTTACACGCGTTCGGCAGAGTCTTTCGTCGACGTGACCAACGATGCCTCGGGAACGGTTTTGAGCTATTACGCGCAGAAGGACGATTTTGTGGCCAAGCGCCGGTTGGCGGCGTTGGCGACTTGTCTGTGATCTGATAACAGACGCAAGTCCCTTGTGGGAGCGGGCTTGCTCGCGAAAGCGGTCCTTCAGTCAATATTGATGTCGACTGATCCACCGCTTTCGCGAGCAAGCCCGCTCCCACATTGGTTTTGGGTGTTGATCAGTCATTCAGGCGCTTCTGGAAGAAGAAGTGCTTGTGGCCCGGCGGATAGTCGGCAATGTGCCCGATCTCGCTGTAGCCGCATTTTTTGTAGAACTCCGGTGCCTGGAATTCAAAGGTGTCGAGCCACAGCCCGACACATTGCCGCTCCCGCGCGAGGTCCTCGGCCATCTGCATCAGCTTCGAACCCATGCCTTGTCCCCGCGCCTGGTCGGGCACCACCAACAAATCGATGTACAGCCACTGGTAAAACAAACGGCCATGCAGGCCGCCGATGATCTCGTCGTTATCGTCGCGAATCAGCAAGGCGATATGTTCAGGCACGTGACCTTCGGCCTTCGAGGCGTTATAGGCACGCAACGGCTTGAGGATCGCCTGGCGTTGTTCTTCCGTGGGGTTTTGCGACAGTTCGATACGCAAGTTCATGGCTATATCCATATGGCATTGAAACCGCAGCCTATCCCGGTTGCAGCGATTGTTCCATCCCCGGAAAAGTTGAACCGCCGCCAACGCGCAGCTTGTTTGAAAGGGGCAAGCGCTGTTCGTTTTCACTTAACATGTGCCCCCTCAGACAAATAACAGGACGCGTTGTCATGTCGAACACGGCCGAGCGGGTCAACATCCTTGAGTCTCAGGTGTTGTCCAACGACTGGTACCTGCTCAGGAGAATCACCTTCGATTACCGCCGCAACAACGGCGAGTGGCAACGCCAGACGCGAGAGGTCTACGACCGTGGCAACGGCGCGGCGATTCTCTTGTACAACCGCGAAAAGAGAACAGTGGTACTGACCCGGCAATTTCGCCTGCCGGTGTTCGTCAATGGCCACGATGGCCTGTTGATCGAAGTGGCGGCGGGGCTGCTGGAAGGCGCGGCACCGGAAGACCGCATCCGCGAGGAGGCGGAGGAAGAGACGGGTTACCGCGTGCACCATGTGCAGAAGGTGTTCGAGGCGTACATGAGCCCCGGTTCGGTGACGGAAAAATTGCACTTCTTCATCGCTGAATACGATGCGACCTCGAAAGTCAGCGACGGTGGTGGGCTGGAGGCGGAAACCGAGGAACTGGAAGTGCTGGAATGGCGTTTCGACGACGCGCTCGAAGCGTTTTACCGTGGTGAGATCTGCGACGCCAAGACCATCATGCTGTTGCAGTATGCGGCGATGAAGAATCTCTTCGCCCGCTAACGTATGTGCTTGCTGTGGCGAGCGAGCTTGCTCGCGTTGGGCTGCGCAGCTGCCCCAGAACTCTTGAAGTTGCCGGAGTACTTTGCCAGTGCTGCGCACTGGAGCGGGAGCAAGCTCCCTCGCCACAAATTATTCATCGTTTAGTAGAAACAAATCATCCATGCGACTGGCGCCAGACCACTCGCAACCTTCAAGTGTGAGCAACAGCTCCTTCGCCTCAAGCCCTCCGGCAAACCCGGTCAACTTGCCCGATGCGCCAATCACCCGGTGACACGGCGCCACGATCGATATCGGGTTCTTGCCATTCGCCGCACCCACTGCCCTGACTGCCGCCGGGTTGCCGATCTGCTCGGCGATCTGGCTGTAGCTGCGGGTCTCACCGAACGGGATAGTCAGCAGCGCCGCCCAGACCTTCTTCTGAAATTCCGTACCGGCAAAATCCAGTTCCAGTTCGAAGCGATCGCGGGTGCCGGAAAAATATTCTCCCAGCTGCGCAGCCGTGCGCACCAGGATCGGGTTATCCGGCGCTTCGCTCATCGGTCCGAGGCGCACCCGACCGGGTTTGTCGTTTTCCCAGAGGATGGCCGCCAGTCGTGAACCGTTCGCGACCAGCTTCAACTCGCCCACGGGCGAAGCCATGGTAATGCAGGTGTAGGTCATGCCGGGGCTCGCGGGAAATGGCTGAACAGGCGTCAAGGATACTGTCTCGACGGGGAGGCGCAATACGTAATCCCGACCATACTTGGCTACGGCTTTTGAAGCGTTTTCCTACGTAATAACAAGAAGAGACCGACTCATGAAGTATGAACCTTTTGCCAAATCGCTGATTGCGACCTCATTGGCACTCAGCTGTCTGACTGCTCACGCCGCCTCCGTGGCCCCGGCTACCGGGGAAAACGGCATGGTGGTCACTGCCCAGCACCTGGCCAGCCATGTGGGCGTGGATGTGCTCAAGAATGGTGGCAACGCCGTGGATGCGGCGGTCGCGGTCGGTTATGCGCTGGCGGTGGTGTATCCCGCGGCAGGTAACCTCGGCGGCGGCGGTTTCATGACCATTCAGTTGGCGGACGGGCGCAAGACCTTCCTCGACTTCCGTGAAAAAGCCCCGCTGGCCGCTACCGCCAACATGTACCTGGACAAGGAGGGCAACGTCGTTCCCGATTTGAGTACCCGTGGTCACCTGGCCGTGGGTGTACCGGGCACCGTTTCGGGCATGGAGCTGGCGCTGTCCAAGTACGGCACCAAGCCGCGCAAGGAAATCATCGCCCCGGCCATCAAGCTTGCTGAAGAGGGTTTTGAACTGGAGCAGGGTGACGTCGATCTGCTGGACTACGCCACCGACATGTTCAAGAAGGACATGAAGGATTCCGGCTCGATCTTCCTCAGCAAGGGCGAGCCGATGCAGGTCGGCCAGAAGCTGGTGCAAAAGGACCTGAGCAAAACCCTGCGGGAAATCTCCGAGAAAGGCGCCGACGGGTTCTATAAGGGCTGGGTAGCCGACGCCATCGTCACCTCCAGCCAGGCCAACAAGGGCATCATCACCCAGGCCGATCTCGACAAATACAAGACCCGCGAACTGGCGCCCATCGAGTGCGACTACCGTGGCTATCACGTGGTTTCCGCACCGCCACCGAGCTCCGGCGGCGTGGTGATCTGCGAGATCATGAACATTCTCGAAGGCTATCCGATGAAGGATCTGGGCTATCACTCGGCCCAGGGCATGCACTATCAGATCGAAGCGATGCGCCACGCCTATGTGGACCGCAACAGCTACCTCGGCGATCCGGATTTCGTGAAAAACCCGATCGCTCATCTGCTGGATAAAAACTACGCGACCAAACTTCGCGAAGCGATCAAACCACAAAAAGCCGCGGTATCCAGTGAACTCAAGCCAGGCGTAGCGCCCCATGAAGGCAACAACACCACGCATTACTCCATCGTCGACAAATGGGGCAACGCGGTGTCGGTGACCTACACCCTCAACGACTGGTTCGGTGCCGGCGTGATGGCGAGCAAGACCGGGGTCATCCTCAACGATGAAATGGACGACTTCACCTCGAAAATCGGCGTGCCGAACATGTACGGCCTGGTGCAGGGCGAGGCGAACGCCATCGCGCCCGGCAAGGCGCCGCTGTCGTCCATGAGCCCGACCATTGTCACCAAGGACGGCAAAGTGGTGATGGTGGTCGGCACTCCGGGTGGCAGCCGTATCATCACCGCGACCTTGCTGACCATGCTCAACGTCATCGACTACGGCATGAACATCCAGGAAGCGGTGGATGCACCGCGTTTCCACCAGCAGTGGCTGCCGGAGGAAACCAACCTGGAAGCCTTCACCACCAGCCCGGACACGGTGAAGATCCTCGAAAGCTGGGGCCACAAGTTCGCCGGTCCCCAGGATGCCAACCACCTGGCGGCGATCCTCGTCGGCGCGCCGTCCCTGGGTGGCAAACCGGTAGGCAAGAACCGTTTCTACGGGGCGAACGACCCACGGCGTAACACCGGGTTGTCGCTGGGTTATTGAAGGTTGTGTCCGGAAGGGGGCGGACTTATGTTCGTCCCCTGATCCCTCGACGTATCAAGGAAGGAAATCATGACCACCGCGTTGCTAATCATCGACGTCCAGCAGGCTTTGTGTTCCGGTGAGTATGAATGCTTCAAGATTGGACGGGTCATCGACACCATCAATGACCTGTCTGCCCGGGCGCGCAAGGCCGGCGTGACCGTAGTGCTGATCCAGCACGAAGAAGCGGGCAGCCCGCTGGCGCATGAGACTGCCGGCTGGCAACTGGCCGCAGGGCTGGAAACCTCGCCCAAGGATCATCGCGTGCGCAAGACCACACAGGATTCGTTCTACCAGACCAATCTGCAAAAACTGTTGCCGGTGCAAGACTTCGAACGCCTGGTTATCTGCGGCCTGCAAACCGATTACTGCATCAATGCCACCGTGCGCCAGGCCCTGACACTGGGCTACGACGTGGTGCTGGCGAGCGATGCACATTCCACCGTCGACAACGGCAACCTCAGCGCCGAAGACATCATTGCCGAGCACAACAAGGACCTGAAGCGCCTGACCGGTTCCGTGGCGCGGATCGATGTGATACCGGCCAAGGACATCCATTTCTGAAACCACCGCATTTTCCTGTGGGAGCGGGCTTGCTCGCGAAGGCGTCATTAAAGCCAGCATCGGAGTTGACTGACCCGCCGCCTTCGCGAGCAAGCCCGCTCCCACATGAATCGCGTCACGTTCACTCAAGTCGCAAACATCAAAACCCTTTCCTCCCGCACCGCGGCCGGCACCACGCCGCCCAGTACCAGTCGGGTGATGGTGGCCGCGGCGTTGTCGTAATCCTCGTCCTGCGGCGTCTCGCGCCCCGTGATATGCGCCATCTGCCAGCCCAGATTGGTGTAGGTCCGGGTCGCTGACCAGATAAACAACATCAAGTGCTGCGGGTCGACCGGCGCGATCAAGCCCCGATCAATCCAGCTGCGCAGGCATTCGACATTGCGCTGGGCCTCGGCATACAGCAGGTCGCGGCATTCTGCGGGCAACTGCTTGCCCCCCAACAGCAACTCGCCGCTGAACACCTTGGCAATGTACGGATGTTCCCGGGCTATGCGGATGCGGGCGGTGATGTAGGCCTGCAACCCCGACACCGGGTCGTCGCTCTCGCGCAGGACGGCAGATGCTTCCAGCAACGGCTGGACGAAGCCGAGCAGGACCTGCGCGTAGAGGTTCTCCTTGGTCTGGAAGTAGTAATACAGGTTGGCTTTTGGCACCCCGGCACGCAACGCGATGTCGCGGGTTTGCGTGCCGTCGAAACCTTTGGCGGCGAATTCGGCGCTGGCGGCTTCCAGAATGAGGTGCAGATTGTGCTGGCGGATACGGCTCATGGGGGTATCTGGGAAAAATAAGCTTCGCAATATACAAAACTATATAGCGATTGAGCCAGCGTTGAGCGCAGTGCGCGGCGACGACTTCTCTACATCGGTCCGAAAATCTCGATCAACTCGTTCAGGAACGCACTCACCAGATCCCGCTGCCGCGACGAATGCCGCACCGCCGCATGAAAGCTGACCTCATAGCGCAGCAGGTCCGGGTTCAGCGGGTGCAATTGCCCCAGCTGTTCATGACGGGTCGCGTAATGCTGCGGCAGAAACCCCAAATGCTGGCCGGACAGAATCAACAGGGCTGCGCCGTCCATGCTGTCGGTGAGCACGGTCAGGCGTTCGATTGATGTGGGGGCCGGCATTTCCGGCAGCGGATGGCTCGGCCAGACCCAGTCAAAGCCGCTGACATCTTCGCGGGTCAGTGCACCGACTTGCCCGAACAGCGGATGCGAGGGCGCGCAGTAGGCAATCTGGGTTTCCGGGAACAAGGGGAAATAATCGATGCTGGGCAAGCGATGCCAGAAGTAGCCGATGGCCAGGTCGATATGGCCATTGATGATTTTTTCTTCCAGCAGGGACGACGACAGTTCAGTGAAGTGGAAGTACAACCCCTCGTGCCGAGCCCGCAAACGGGCAATGGCCAGGCCGATTTTCTTGTTCGCCACCGGATCGATTTGCCCCAGCAGGCCGATGTTGATGCTGCCCGAGACTTTGCGGTTGATGTGCTGCACCTCGACCCGAAAACCCTCGGCCGCCGCCAGCAAACGCCGGGCCGCCTCGATGAACTGAGTGCCTTTGGGCGTTACGGAAAACCCGCCGCGCCCGCGCTCGCACAGGCGGAAACCGACCCTGGCTTCCAGCGTCGCCAACTGCGCGCTGATGGTGGGCTGCGTGGTGTTGAGGGCGGTTTGTGCCGCCGAGATGCCGCCAGCCTCGACGACGGTCAGAAATACCCGGATCAGACGCAGATCCAGCTCCGTAACAGTTCCCAGCATGGGGGCTCCCGATTCTCACTTACATAGGTGCTGATCTATGTGAACAGTGTGCCTGCGATATTTTATTGCCGGAACTCACGCCCTACATTGCCGTGAAACCAGCGTCATCGTCAGCTTTTTATGGAGTTTTACCGGATCTGGAGGTCGTGGCGAGCGCTGTACCCACAAAAACAACAATCAACAGCATAGGAACAATCGTATGTCAGGTTCCCCAGTGTCTGCGCACGTCGCCGAGACGAGCGGCGGATTGGCCATCGAAGGCCACTCGATCGATTACATTCCGGAAAACGAACGCCACGCCAAACTCAGCAGTCAGGGGCCTTTCTGGTTCCTGGGCAATTTCCATTTCTTCACCATCTCCATCGGTTTTGTCGGCCCGAGCCTCGGATTGTCGGCATTGTGGACCATGCTCGCCGGTGCCCTGGGCATCATGTTCGGCACCATTTTCATGGCGTTCCACGGCTCCCAGGGCCCGGAAATGGGCCTGCCGCAAATGATCCAGTCCCGCGCCCAGTTCGGTTATCGCGGGGTGATCCTGGCCTTGATGGCGACGATGTTTGTGTTCGTCGGCTTCAACGTGGTGAACATCTCGTTGATCATGAATGGTCTGGAGCACGTGTTTGGCATCGACCCGACCATCGTCGCCGTCGCCGTGGTGCTGATCGGGGCGCTGTTGTCGATCTACGGCCACGACCTGATGCACAAGGCCTTCAAGTGGGCCTTGCTGGCGACCTTGCCGCTGTACGCACTGGTGACCATCGCCCTGATGTTCGGTGCGGGTCAGGAGGGCGTCACGCCGGCGACCGATCTGGGCTTCAACTGGGTGGCCTTCGCTACGCTGTTCGCCATCGGTGCCAGCTACAACATTTCCTATGCGCCTTACGTGTCCGACTATTCCCGTTACCTGCCGAAAAACACCAGCCGGGCGAAACTGATCGCCGCGGTGTTCATCGGCGCTTCGTTGTCGGGCAGCTGGATGATCGGCCTCGGTGCCTGGCTGGCGCAGCAATTGAAAGCGGCGGATGCGCTGGTTGCGTTGAATCAGGTCGGCTCCTCGATGGTGCCGGGGCTGGGTAATCTGCTGGTGGTCGTCTCGGTGGCGGGTTTCCTGCCGATCATCGCGCTCAACACCTACAGCGCCATGCTGACGTTGCTGACCGGCGTCGACTCGGTCAGGAAAATCACCCCGACACCCCGCGCCCGTGTACTGTCGATCAGCGTGATCAGCGTCATTCTGTTGACCTGCGTGCTGTCGATCAAAGGAGACGGCATCGCTCTGTTGAACACCTTCCTCGTGTTGTTGCTGTACTTCCTGGTGCCGTGGACGGCGGTCAACCTGGTGGACTACTTCTTCGTGCGCAAGGGCCGCTATGCGATCCCGCATTTCTTCACGCCAAAGGGCATCTACGGCGCCTGGCAATTTCGCGGCATCGTCTCGTACCTGATCGGCTTCGCTGCGATGGTGCCGTTCTTCTACATCTTCGATGCCGCCGCCGGCAAAGAGGTTTTCGTCGGCCCGCTGGCACGGGTGCTGGAAGGCGTGGACATCGCCTGGCTGGTGGGCCTGGTGGTCTCGGGGCTGACCTATTACCTGCTCAGTCGCTCGATTGATCTGGCCGCCGAGCGCCGGGTGATCGACGCGCTGAGCGAAAGCGACATCGTCGCCATGACCCATTCATCTGCGGAGGCAGGGCGTTGAACAGCGTAAAAAATATCGTGGTCGCCTGCTGCCAATTGGCACCGAAAATTGGCGATCTGGCTTATAACCGCACGCTCACCGAACGCGCGATTCGTCAGGCGGCGTACCAGGGCGCGCAAATCGTAGTGCTGCCTGAGTTGGTGCAGAGCGGCTATCTGTTTGCCGACCGCGACGAAGCGCTGTCCCTGGCGGAACCCGTTGACGGTCCGACCTTGCAACTGTGGCAGTCCCTGGCCCGTGAGCTGAATCTCGTGGTGGTGGGCGGATTCTGCGAACGCCTGGCCAATGACGCACTGGCTAACAGCGCCGCGATGATCGACGCCAATGGGCTGCGCGCGGTGTACCGCAAGGCGCATTTATGGGATGCCGAGAAGGACGTCTTCACGGCGGGCGATGCTCCACCGCCAGTGGTGGAAACGGTCCATGGACGGCTCGGCATGCTGATTTGCTACGACCTGGAATTCCCTGAATGGGTGCGTCTTCCGGCGCTGGCCGGGGCCGACCTGCTCTGTGCGCCGGTCAATTGGCCCGACGGTCCGCGACCGCCCACCGAGCGCCCGGCTGAAGTGCTGCGGGTGCAGGCCAATGCGTCGGTGAACCGGATGTTCATTGCCGCGTGTGACCGCTATGGTCATGAACGCGGCGTCGGCTGGGTACAGGGCTCGGTTATCGTCGATGCTGACGGTTACCCCTTGGCCGGGCCGGCGGAGCAGGGCGGTGAGCAAATCCTGCTGGCGACGCTGAACCTCGCCGAAGCGCGCAACAAGCGCATTAGCGCCCGCAACGACCTGCATCAGGACCGCCGGCCACAGCTGTACGGGTTGCACAGCACTTTGTAACCGATGATGTCATTGCGTGCTGGACGCCCGTCAGGGGCCTATGGCATCGTCGAAACGAAAGGCCATGCAGTGAACGGGATCGCAATGATGGGGGAGGGAAATAAAGTCGACGGTGACGCAACGATGGTCACGCTCAAGGCGTTCAATCATTGCGTACTGCACCTTGGCCGGCTGGCGCGGGAGAGCGGGGCGTCGCGATTCATCGCCGATGGCCTGCAGGCATTCGGTCAACTGGTGCCCTTCGCCTCTGCCTGGTGGGGCGAAATGTCTGCGCCAGGTCCTGATGTGCCCATGCAAAGCTGGATGCATGGCAGCATCAATCTTCCTGAATCCTTTGCCTGCGAATGGCATCCGGTGGCGGCCAACGATCAGTTCTCCTACGCCACGCTCAATCGTCCCGGTGAGGTGGTGTGCGACAAGGGTTTCAACGACCCTTGCGAGGCAGTCAATGATTTCGCCCGGCGCTTCGATCTCTATCACTTGATGAGCATCACCTACGAATTGCCCGAAAGCGGCCTGATGTTTTTCGTCTGCCTCTACCGTGGTCAGGATGAACAGGCGTTCGAGGAGAACGAAGCCGAGCTGTTTTTGGCGTTCTGCGATCACCTGTTCCAGCTGTGGCGGTTTCAAGTGCAGGACATGATTCGCTTCGACAGCGAAAACGGCGCGAGTGATTTTGGCATCGCGCGTATGGACGGCAGTCTGCTCTATGTGGGGGCCAGGTTGTGTGTTGCCATCCAGCGCGAACTGCCCGGCTGGAGCGGTTCCACGCTGCCACCTGAGGTGATCGCGCAATTGTCCAAAGCCCCCTGCGTGATCCGCCTGGGCCGCTGTGCCCTGACCCTCAGCCCCAACGCCGAACACGTCATCCTGTCCCTCGATGCGCCATCGGGCGGAGATGGCCTGGCGCCACGGGAACGTACCGCAGCGATGCTGTTCGCCGCCGGCCATTCCTACAAAGAGATCGCCAAACTCCTCGCCCTGAGCCCCGCGACCGTGCGCACCTATTTGCGTAACTGTTACTTGCAGCTCGGTGTGAAAAGCAAGGTGGAGCTGGGCTCCGCTCTGCGTTCGCCGGGCACTCTGGCGGAGTCCGTGCGCCGGGATTAACCCCAGCCGTTTCAACTATTTGCCTGACCCCTCCTCATTTGCAGAGGTCCATTCGAGCGCTGCGCCCTATAGGGTATGCCCTGTCTATCAAGGGCTTGTGCAGTTGCTTCGGGCCGCTTCAAAACAATAAGAACAGGGGTGAGGCATTTGAGACTTTCCAGGTTGTTCATCGCCGTTGCATCGACAACGGCGTTTTCCTGCGTGGCGTTGGGTGCGACGCCCGCTGACATGGTCATGCGCAATGGCTACGTCTACACCGTCGATGGCCAGGATTCCGTGCAGCAAGCCATTGCCATATCGGGCGGCAAGATCGTCTATGTCGGCAGCGATGCCGGGGTCGACGGCTACATCGGCAAGCAAACACAGCAGATCGACCTGGCCGGGCGCATGCTGATGCCGGGCTTCGTCGATGCGCACATGCACCCGGGAGACGGCGGTCGCGCCATGACGCTGTGCGATCTGAAATACCAGACCATGACCCGCGCGCAGTTTCAGGCGAGCATCCAGGCCTGCCTCGATGCCGACAAGGACAAGGGCCCGGATGTCTGGCTGGAAGTCGGCAGCTGGGATCGCATGGGCATGACCGGGCTTGACGGCGACGCCGACAAATCGACCCTGGACGCGCTCAAGACCAAACGGCCGATTCAGGTCCGCTCCACCGATTTTCATACCGTGCTGGCCAATTCCCGTGGCCTGGAAATGGCCGGCATCAACCAGCAGACCAAGGACCCCGAAGATGGCAAATACCGGCGCGACAGTGCCGGCAATCCTAATGGTATCTGCGAAGACGGCGCCGCCGAGTCGATGGCCGCCGTGGTGCCGCCCGCCACCGACGCGGAAAAACTCACGCAGATCCGCGCGGCCCTCGACGCCATGCGCCAACAGGGCATCACCAGCTTCTTCGATGCCCTGTCGGGACCGGAAAGCGGCAAGGCCTTCACCCGTCTGCAAAAATCCGGCGAACTGACTGCCCGGGCCTTGCTGGCGATCAAGCTGGACCCGGCCGCCGCTGCCGCCGATCCGGTCAAAACCATCGCCGAGGCCAAGGCCCTGGCCAACATCTACGACCAGGGCGAAGTGCATGTCGCGCCGGGCGTGAACATGCGCCACGTCAAACTGTTCATGGACGGCATCATCAATGCCCCGGCGGACACCGGGGCCATGTTGACCCCGTACCTGCACAACAGCGGCACTGACAAGGCGCCGAAGTGGACACCGGGCAAAAACCTGGGCGAACTGTACTTCCCGCCGCAGGTGCTCAATCCGTTGTTGCTGGAGGCGGTCAAGGCCGGGTTCGATCCGCACCTGCATGCCACCGGCGAGCGCGCGGTGCGGGATGCACTGGACAGCGTTGCCTACGTGCGCGAGCAACTGCCGGGCAATCATTTCCGCCCGGCCATCGCGCACGCCGAGTCGGTCGACCCTGCCGACTACCCACGCTTCAAGGCACTGGACGTCACGGCCACCATGTCGTTCCAGTGGGCGCAGCAGGCGCCGTCCACGGTCGATGGCACCAGCGATCACCTCGGAGCCGAGCGATTCGAGCGCATGGAACCCTCGGGCAGCATCGCCCATGCTGGCGGTCGTGTGGCGTTTGGCAGCGACTGGCCGGTCGATCCCCTCGATGAGTTCCTGGCGCTGAAAGTCGGTGTCACCCGCTCCGGCGACCCCACCAATCCGCACAGCTACGGACCGAAGTATGCCGGGCGACTCAATGCCGATCCGGCCATGTCGCGAGCTGAAGTGCTGCGCAGCATCACCCTCAATGCCGCCGAACAGCTGAAGCTGGACGCGGTGGTGGGCTCGGTCGAAGTCGGCAAGTTCGCTGACCTGATCGTGCTGGACAAGAACTTCATGCAGGTACCCGAGGAGGAGTTGGGTCGCAACGACGTGCTGCTGACGCTGGTCGGCGGCAAAGTCGTGTGGGCCAAGGCGCCGTTCCTCGGGCTGGCTCCACAGGTCGCTTCCCAAGTCGTCACTTCCCGATCCGTCCAATAAAAACTAGAGAGCGTTCCGATGCGATTCATTCCAAACCTGTTGGCCGCCGCGCTGGCGTTGTCCTCGGTGCAAGCGATGGCCGCCGCCGACCTGGTGTTGTTCAACGGCAAGGTCTTTACCGCCGAGCCCGGCCAGGCGCTGGTGCAAGCGGTGGCGGTACAAGACGGCAAGATCCTCAAGGTCGGCAGCGATGCCGAAATCAATGCCCTGGCCGATGCCGGGACCCAGCGCATCGACCTGGCGGGCAAGGTGTTGATGCCAGGCATGATTGACACCCATAGCCACCCGGTCGTGGGCGCATTCGACAGCATGAAGGCCAACCTGCTGGATGAAGTCAAACCCTTGCCGGAACTGGAGCAATGGTTGATCGAAGAGGACAAGGCCGGCCGTGCCAGGGCCGGTGATGTGATCAGCGTCGCCGGGGTCAGTTCGGCCTATTGGGAGAAAAGCCGTGAACTCGGCAAAGTGTTCAATCAGGGACGCTGGGCTGATCAGCCCATCGTCTTCAGCGGCATTGATGGTCACACCGGTTGGGCCAACAACGCGATGCTCAAGCGCCTGAACATCGATGCGGCGCTGGTCAAAAGCCTGCCGGAAAAAGAACGCGGTTATATCGGGCATGAACAGGATTTCACACCTAACGGTTACTTTGCCGAATCCCGTTGGGACGTGGTGCGCAGCGGGATTCCCGCGCCCAGCCCGGAAACCATGCTCAAGGCCGCTCGCGAGGCGGTGAGGGTCAACAATCAATACGGCATCACCGCATGGATGGACGCTGCGGCGAACGGCGGCAGTGAGGATTCGCTGTTCGATTTCAAGGCGACCACGGAAAGTGTCGGTGTGCTGCCGCTGTACAAGGCGCTGGCGCAGAACGGCGAACTCAGCGCCCACGTCGCCGCGTTGATGGTCACCAACCCGAAGAGCAAACCTGCCGATCTGGAAGTGATCGCCACGGTGATGAAGCAGTTCGAAGGCGTTCCCAACCTGACGTTCCCCGGCATCAAGGTGTTCACCGACGGCATTCTCGAATTTCCGGGGCAGACCGCCGCGGTCATCGTGCCGTTCAAGAACAGCCACAAGAATGGTCAGCTACTGATCGACCCGGCGCACTTTGGTGAGCTGGTGGTGGCGGCGGAAAAACGTGGCTGGATCGTGCACATGCACGCGGTCGGCGACCGCGCGGTGCGTGAGTCGCTCAATGGCGTAGCCTATGCGCGCAAGCTCAATCCGACGCCGGTGCCGCACAGCATCGCTCACTTGCAACTGGTCAATCCCAAGGAGTTTGCACGCTTCAAGCAACTGGGGGTGATCGCCTCCATGCAACTGCTGTGGGCCACCGGCGAGACCTACACCGTCGAACTGGTCAAACCCTACATCAGCGCTTTTGCCTACGGTTACCAGTATCCCGCCCGGTCGCTGCATGACGCAGGCGCGGTGATTGCCGGTGGCAGCGACTGGCCGGTGTCCAGCCCCAATCCGTTCAACGCCATTGCCCAGGCCAGCACGCGCAAAGGGCCGCTGGGTGTGCTCAATGCCAAGGAGAGCATCGACCGCCAGACCATGTTCTACGCCTACACCCTCAACGCCGCCAAAACCCTGCGCCTGGAGCAGCAGATCGGTTCGCTGGCACCGGGCAAGCAGGCTGACCTGATCATCCTCGACCGCGATGTGTTCAAGGTCAGCGATGACGACCTGTTCGAAACCAAAGTCCTGAACACCTTCTTCGCCGGCAAGCAGGTCTACGCGCCCGCGTCCTGACCTGCGTTCAACCGCACTGCCTGAAAACTGCCAGGCCCCTCGCATTGCGACGGGCCTGGCAGCGCCGTGGCTGAAATTCCCCGTACCCCCATAAAAACAAGAGAAGCGCATGAACGTACTTTCAGCTTTGACCCTCGCCGCACTGGCATTGGCGCCTTTGACCAGCCAGGCCCTGGCCCTCAACGATGACTTCAGCCTGGACATGACCCTGGGCGTCGTCAGCGACTACCGTAGCCGCGGCATCTCGCAAACCCTGGGCGATCCAGCGGCCCAGGCCGGCGCAACATTGCTGCACAGCAGCGGCTTGTACATTGGCGCCTGGACCTCCAACGTGGATTTCGGTGGCGGCTTCGATACCCGGCAGGAACTTGAGTACTACGCCGGTTACTACTGGCAGGCGACGGACGCGATCAGCCTCGATCTGGGCTACATCAAGTACGACTACCCGAAAAATTCCGAATTCAACCTGAGCGAGGTCTACGCCATTCTCGACGTGTATGGCGTGAAGTTGGGTGCCTATTACTCGAAGGACACACCGAATGTTTTCGGCGAAGACCAGGACACGCTCTACACCTATCTGGGCTATAAAATCGCACTGCCGGCCGAAGTCGGCCTGGAGCTACGCGTGGGGCGCAACGATGTGAAAGACCCGGCCTTCTGGTCCGCCAATGGCGACAACCGCGAGGCCTACTACGAGTGGGAAGCCAAGCTGACCCGCGACTTCGTCGGCGTGACCTGGGGCCTGAGTTATGTCGACACCGACCTGACGAAAAGCGAGTGCAGTGGCTGGTATGGCTATGACGATCTGTGCTCGGCCACGGTGGTGGCGAGCGCCACCAAGACCTTCTAAGTTCTATCCCTGATAACAAAAACAGTTCCTCAAAGGAAACACCGTCATGAGTGTGCAACGAAGTCCCCTGATCGAAACCCGCTCGATCGATTTCATTCCCGAGGCTGAGCGTCACGGCAGTCTCTATAGCCAATTCACCCTGTGGCTTGGCGCCAACCTGCAGATCACCGCCATCGTCACCGGCGCCCTGGCCGTGGTGCTGGGCGGCGATGTGTTCTGGTCGCTGATCGGCTTGCTGATCGGTCAGCTATTCGGCGGTGCCGTGGTGGCGCTGCACGCGGCGCAAGGTCCGAAGCTCGGCTTACCGCAGATGATCTCCAGCCGAGTGCAGTTCGGGGTGTATGGCGCGGCGATCCCGATTGTTCTGGTGTGCCTGATGTACCTCGGTTTCAGTGCCACCGGCGCGGTGCTGTCGGGGCAGGCGATTGCGCAATTGATCAGCGTCAGCGACAGCGCCGGAATCCTGATTTTCGCGGCGTGCATCGCGTTCCTGACGATCTTCGGTTATCGGGTGATTCACCTGGTCGGGCGGGTGGCCAGCGTGCTGGGCATCATCGCCTTCGCCTACCTGTTCACCCGGTTGATGACCCTCAACGACATCGGCCTGCTGCTCGACAATCGTCATTTTGGCTGGAGCACCTTCCTGCTGGCGGTGTCGCTCTCGGCATCCTGGCAAATCGCGTTCGGTCCTTATGTGGCGGATTATTCGCGTTACCTGCCGAGCAAGACTTCATCGTGGAAAACCTTTGCTGCCGTGGGCCTGGGCACGGTGCTCGGGGCTCAGGCTTCGATGGTGCTGGGGGTGTTCGCCGCCGCATTGGCCGGGGCGAATTTCCGTGGGCACGAAGTGGCGACCATTGTCGGTCTGGGCAGTACCGGGGTGATCGCGTCCCTGCTGTACCTGAGCATTGTGTTCGGCAAGGTCACGGTGTCCACCCTCAACGCCTACGGCAGTTTCATGTGCATCGCCACCATCATTACTGGCTTTCGTCGCCGCCTGGAAATCACCGCCCGCCAGCGCATGCTGTTTGTGCTGCTGATCGTCGCGGCATCCACCACGCTGGCGTTGCTGGGGCAGTACTCGTTCCTCAACTCGTTCAAGTACTTCATCCTGTTTTTGCTGACGTTCTTCACCCCGTGGAGCGCGATCAACCTGGTGGATTACTACTTCATCAACAAGGAACGTTACGACATCCCGGCACTGTCCGACCCGGCCGGGCGCTACGGTCGCTGGAACGTGCTGGGGATCAGCGTGTACGTGATTGGCGTGTTGATTCAGTTGCCGTTTGTCGACACCCATTTCTACTCCGGGCCGATGGTTGCGCAACTGGGCGGCGTGGATATTTCGTGGATCGTCGGGTTGCTGGTGCCGGGGGTGATTTATTACGCGCTGGCCAAGCCGTCGATGAGTGGCGTGGTGGTTGAACGGGGTTAACACCCGCATTTGTGGCGAGGGAGCTTGCTCCCGCTGGGGCGCGAAGCGGCCCTAAAAGATGGGACTGCTACGCAGTCCAGCGGGAGCAAGCTCCCTCGCCACAGGTTCAGCGTTTGGGCAGCTTCCAGCGCTCACGCAACTGTTCGTATTGTGCTTCGGGCAGTTGCACCAGTACCGGGGATTTTCCCGGGTCCAGCCAGTTGAATAACCGCGCGATATCCGCCGGGTCCATGGCAGTGCAGCCACGGGTTGGTGCGCTGGAACTGCGCCAGATGTGGAAGAAAATGCACGAGCCAGCGGCGGGAGTGGCCGGGTTGTTGTGCTGGATGAAAATGCCTTGGCGGTACAAGTCATCGCTGCGGCGCATGCGTTCGGAACTGGTCCAGTCCTTCGCAATCACCGCGCCGTCGACCAATTCGTTGTAGCGGGCCGATTGGCTGTCATCCACGCATTCGATAGTTGGCGTCAATGCCAGATAGGGCAGGCGGGTTTCGGCCGAAGGCTCGTAGCCAAACGCCGTGCCCAGCTTGAACATTCCGGCCGGGGCCTTGCCGTCGCCTTCCTGTTTTACCGGTCCTTCAGGTTGCCCGGTGTCGAGTAGCCCCTTGCCCCAGCCCATGCCATTTTTGCCGAGCACCACCGCAAACGGCGCTTCAAATTTTTCAAAGGTCTTGCCGTGCCGCTCATAGCGCTGAGCGGTGGCTTGAATGCCATCCCAGTCGTTGCTGGTGACCACGATCAGCTGATCGCTGCCGTCGAGCCCTTGGGCCATCGCCACCCATGGGAAAAACAGCAGCAACAGGGGCTTCAGCAAAAGGTTCATGGCGCCAACGGCGTAATGGGGAAGTCCATGACGTCCGGTTTCTGCGTATTCCCGCTGTACGTGAAGTGCCACCACTCAGCCGAATAACCGGTGAAACCTTCTTTTTCCATCGCGCTGTTGAGTCGCTGGCGATTGGCTTTGGCCGTGGCGTTGATCAGCGCCGAATCGGTGTGCGCACGCTCATCGAAGCAATCGAACCCGGTGCCCATGTCGAGCGCGCCGTCGTGCCAGCGCTGGCCGTAGGGCGCCGTGCAATCCACTGGATCGACGGATGGCGTCCAGGCATCGGCAGGCAGGGCGTCGGGGCCGGTCAGGGTCAGGTCGACGGTGTTGCCCCGGGAGTGATTGGACACCCGTGCCACGTAACCCAGGCGCCAGAAGTCCTGCTTGTCGACCCGTGGATAGAATTCGGTCTTGAGCGGGTCGCCGGGCTCATTGGCGAAGCGGCCCATGTCCGCCACTGCCCGCACAGGGCGATAACAGTCGAATACCTTCAAACCGTAACCCTCGGCTTTCAGCGCCGTTTGCACTCGGGCCAGGGCTTTGGCGGCGTCCACGGACAACAGGCACTCCGGCGCCTGATAACCGTCGAGCGGGTGTCCGGTGAAGTTGTGGGCGCTGGCGTAGCGGATGTCCTGCCCGATGCCCGGGTCGACCGCACGCAGATACACCATGTGCCCGGGTTTCGGTTCGTCGGCCATGCACGGCGTGGCAAGGCTCAGGCACAGCAACAACAGACAGGGTGAACGCGACATCGGGACGGCTCCATGCATGACCAGTCACCCCATCATGGCTTGAAACCGCCGGCACCTCCATGAAGTTGTTGATCGGCGTGATAGGACGAGCGCACCAGTGGTCCGGACGCGACGTTCTTGAAACCCATCCGTGCACCTTCCTCGGCGAACCAGGCAAAGGTGTCCGGGTGCACGAAGCGCTGCACCGGCAAGTGACTGCGGGAGGGTTGCAGATACTGGCCGAGGGTCAGCATGTCGATGTCGTGCTCGCGCATGCGCTGCATGACCTCGATGACTTCCTCGTCGGTTTCGCCCAGGCCCAGCATCAGCCCGGATTTGGTCGGTACGTGGGGCACCGCATGCTTGAATTTCTGCAGCAGGTCCAGCGACCACTCGAAGTCCGAACCCGGCCGCGCGGCCTTGTACAGGCGCGGTACGGTTTCCAGGTTGTGGTTGAACACATCCGGCGGCTCAGTGGCGGTGATCGCCAGGGCCACGTCCATGCGTCCGCGATAATCCGGCACCAGGGTTTCCAGCTGCACGCCGGGCGACAGCTTGCGGATCTCACGCAGGCAATCGACAAAGTGTTGGGCGCCGCCATCGCGCAAATCGTCGCGATCCACCGAGGTGATCACCACGTACTTCAGGCGCAGCTCGGCGATGGCCACGGCCAGGTTCATCGGTTCGTTGGTGTCCAGCGGCTTGGGCCGGCCATGGCCGACATCGCAGAACGGGCAGCGACGGGTGCAGATGTCGCCCATGATCATGAAGGTTGCGGTACCACCGGAAAAACACTCGCCGAGGTTGGGGCACGAGGCTTCTTCGCAGACGCTGTGCAGCTTGTGCTTGCGCAACAGCTGCTTGATCCGCTCGACTTCGGGAGAGATCGGCATACGCACGCGGATCCAGTCGGGTTTGCGCGGGAATTCATCCGTGGGAATGATCTTCACCGGAATCCGCGCGACCTTTTCCGCGCCACGCAGTTTGGTGCCGACCTCTACTTTGGCCGGGCTGTTGCCGGTCGATACGACAATGGCGTTCATGGTTTTTCCTTATGCAGCAGCCGCAGAACCTGTGGGAGCGGGCTTGCTCGCGAAGGCGGTGTGTCAGTCAACATCAACATTGACTGACACACCGCCTTCGC